>JBMYWA010000066.1:0-12851 GCA_049606935.1 Salibacteraceae bacterium | reverse complement strand
TACGCCATCGCTCATTGCCTTGCAAATCGGTATTAATTAATACCAAGTCCCAATAATTGGGATTTACCACCTGCCCCAATAACAAAAGAGTGGTGTCATTCGTTTGCTTCACCACTCCACGTCCCGCAAAATCATTAAGGGAATATTTAATATCTCGAATTACATTTAAGTCCTCACCAAAAAAAACTAACCGAATAGCACTATCTGGCCCTACCTTATAGTGCTGACAAAATTCATTACTTGTTAATTGCTGTAGTGAACCTGAAAAACCATTAAAAAGTGGGAAAGTACTTTGAACCAAGGTATTTGAATCCAACACATTACCTAAAGTATCTAATTTAATTAGTTGAATATGTGAAAAGCCATTATAATCTGCTCGCTGAGTAAATAAATAGCCATCATCAATTTCTAATACATCACTACTAAAATTTGGAGCGTTATTTACATCAAACGCCTTATTAAATACACTTTGGTTATACCCCAAAAAGGGCATAACCAAAGTGATTACTATTAATGCTATTTTGTTTACTGAACGACCCATTTTTTTTGTTGGCTAATCTAAAGGTTCTTTCTTTGGTTTTCAAATATAATCAATCCTCTAACCCCCTTCGCCAAGGGGGAATTAGATTTTACTTTTCAAATCAATATAGCCAAGCATCAAACACATTTTGTTAATCTAACTAGAATTAAAAATTGGAGCCTCCCCCTTGGAGAAGGGGGCGAATGGAGTGAAACGACATTCTGGGGGATTGACCGCATTAGGGATAGCAGTGGTTACCCCACAGCGAGGAACGAGCGAGGAGTAGTAACGAATAGCCCGACCCGCAGGGAATGCCCAAACCATCAAATAATACTTTATTCAAACACGCAACCCCAACAATAACGCGGAACACACATGCTAATTGAAGGTTATTTCGTATTTTTGCCGACTTTTAAACAATTTTGCTAAAGCTATTGCTCAAATAATCAATAATTTGAGACTTTTGTAAGTAGTTCAGCTAACAGAAAAAACGACACCAAAGATGAAATTAACAAAGTTCAAGATTGAAATTCCTGATTCGTTAATCGCTCAACATCCAGCGCCAGAAAGAGATGAATCTCGTTTAATGGTATTACACCGTGAGACTGGAGAAATTGAGCACAAAGTCTTTAAAAATGTAGTGGATTATTTTGGAGAAGGTGACGTAATGGTCATGAACGACTCTAAAGTTTTTCCAGCAAGATTGTACGGTAACAAAGAAAAAACAGGAGCCAGAATTGAGGTTTTCTTATTGAGAGAATTAAATTCTGAAAGCCGTTTATGGGATGTATTGGTTGATCCGGCACGTAAAATCAGAATTGGAAACAAATTATATTTTGGTGAAAACGATGATTTAGTAGCTGAGGTAATTGACAACACTACTTCAAGAGGTAGAACTTTACGTTTCTTATTTGATGGTGATTATAACGACTTTAAAAAGTTGATTTATGAAATGGGTGAAACTCCACTTCCGGATTACATTACTCGTGATGTAGAGCCAGAAGATGCAGAGAGATACCAAACCATTTTTGCCAAAACAGAAGGTGCTGTAGCGCCATCATCGGCAGGTTTACACTTTTCAAGAAACTTGATGAAGCGTTTGGAGCTACAAGGGGTAGATTACTCTTATTTAACAATTAACACCAGCTTAGGTTCTTTCCGTCAAGTAGAGGTAGAGGATTTAACAAAGCATAAAATGGATAGCGAAAAATTGGTAGTTCCTGAAGAGGCTGCTAAGGTTGTAAACGCTGCTAAAAACAACAAAAACAAGGTTTGTGCTATTGGTACTTCGATACTAAGAAGTTTAGAAACTTCGGTTTCTACCGATGGGTACTTGAAACCGTTTGATGGTTGGTCTAACAAATTTTTGTTTCCTCCGCATGAGTTTTCTGTAGCTAATTCTTTAATTACTAATTTCCACGATTCTCACTCTACGCTATTAATGGCAGTGGCTGCGTTTGGTGGTTATGATGAGGTACGTCATGCATATGATGTAGCTATTAAGGAAAAGTACAGATTCCAGGCATACGGTGACGCTATGTTGATTATCTAGGACTTGTAGGAAACTACAAGCACACCATTTAAAATGTCGAAAACAGATATACGAAAGCTGTCGCTAGAGGAGATTGTTTCTCAAACTAGCGAATATGGCTTTGAGAAATTTCGTGCGCGTCAAATTCACGATTGGCTATGGAAACGTAGTGCCAAATCGTTTGATGAAATGCTGAATCTTTCTAAAAAACATCGCGACATTTTAAATACGAATTTTGAAATTCTTCCCGTAACTATTGCAGAAGCACAGAAAAGTGTAGATGGCACCTTTAAATATGCCTTAAAGCTGCATGATGCTAAAATTACGGAAGGCGTTTTAATTCCGACCGACACTAGAAATACCGCTTGTGTTTCTTCTCAAATAGGGTGTAGTTTAGCCTGTACTTTTTGCGCTACGGGGAAACTAAAAATGATACGGAATATTGATTCTGCCGAGATTTATGATCAAGTGGCTTTGATTGATGCGGAGGCCGAAAAACATTACGGTAAAGGATTAACCAATATTGTTTTTATGGGAATGGGTGAACCCCTGTTAAACTATAAAAATTTATTGCGTGCCATTGATAAAATCACTTCTCCCGAAGGGTTAAACATGGCTTCTAAACGTATCACGGTTTCTACTGCTGGTATTGCAAAAATGATTCGCAGGTTAGGTGATGACCAAGTAAAATTCAACTTGGCGGTTTCGCTTCATGCAGCAATGGACAGCAAACGTGATAAAATCATGGCCATTAATGAATCTAACAACCTAGATGTTTTGATGGATGCCTTGAAGTATTTTTATCAAAAAACGGGTAACAAGATTACATTTGAATACATTCTTTTTAAAGGTTTTAACGACACAAAAGAAGATGTACGGGCATTGGCTAATTTATGTGCCCAGGTTCCTACAAAGGTCAATATTATTGAGTACAACGCTATTGATGATGCTATTTTCTCTAAAAGTACCCAGCAAAGTACCGAAGAGTTTCAAGCTTTCTTAAAGTATAAAGGAGTTGATTCACAAGTACGTAAAAGTCGTGGTGATGATATTGATGCAGCTTGTGGCCAGTTGGCTAATAAAAACGGAGCGGTATTAAAGGATTAGTTCCTTTTTCTTTTCTTCGTTTTCATTTTTTTATTCCCTTCGGTCATGAGCTCACGAAAAACTCGGTTGTGTGAGCAAAAAACGAAACAACCGACCAAAGGGAGCTCACGAGTCCGGATAAAGACACACGAGTAAAAAAAACACACTTTTTCCAAGGTTGTTTTTCTCCTACGTCTAAAAACCAATTAAACCTTCTAATTTTGGTCCAAGGCTTCCCAAAATCTGACGAAGGTTCAATTTCAACTGCGGAAAAAGAACTTCATAATATCAGGTGAATATTTTTTTGACGAGAGGATTACTCTGTCCATACCTATTGATTAATTTTTATTACCGCCAACAAACCAATCATATTCATTTTTCCTTACCTGTAAGAACATAACTGTAATAATGGAAGGGTTTTATTGCCTAAAGCAATAAGTTTTCCTTTCTATTAATAAAGAAAATTACTTGATTGGCGTACTACCCAATCCCTATTCACCATATATATTTGTGGTTCGAAAAAATGAGTGTATTAGACCAAATAAAAGCTCCTGTAAAAAAGGAGATGACCGGATTTGAAGCCAAATTCCGAGAGTCTATGAAGAGTAGAGTTTCTTTACTCGATAAAATCATGCACTACATTATTAAACGCAAAGGGAAGCAAATGCGTCCGCTTTTCGTTTTTCTGACGGCTAAAATGAATGGTGGAATCACAGAATCTACTTATACCGCTGCCTCTTTAATTGAATTATTACATACCGCAACTCTTGTTCATGATGATGTAGTAGATGTGAGTTATGAACGCAGGGGGTTCTTTTCTATTAATGCGTTATGGAAAAATAAAATTGCCGTTTTAGTGGGTGACTACTTATTGAGCAGAGGTCTTTTAGTGGCGCTAGATAATGATGAGTTTGCCATTCTTAAAATTGTGGCTAATGCCGTTAAAGAAATGAGCGAAGGGGAACTTTTGCAAATGGAAAAAACCCGTAACCTCAATTTTGACGAGTCTATTTATTACGATATCATTCGTCAAAAAACAGCTACCCTGATTGCGGCATGTTGTGCAGCTGGTGTGGCTTCTTCTGGAGGCGATGAAAAAATGATTGAGGAAGCGCGATTATTTGGTAACGATGTAGGGATGGCATTTCAACTAAAAGATGATTTATTTGATTTTGGCGAAGGTTCTAAAATTGGTAAACCAACGGGTATCGATATCAAAGAAAAGAAGATGACTTTACCGATGATTTACGCTTTAAACAATGCACCTAAATCAGAGCGTAATAAGTACATCAAAATCATCAAGAACCATAACGATAACTCTAAAAAGGTAAACGAAGTGATTCAATATGTATTAAAGAGTGGCGGCATTGAACATACCAAAGCCAAAATGATGGAGTTTACCGAAAGTGCCAAAGCACGATTGGAACAATTTCCTGATGGGGAAGCTAAAGACTCATTGATATTAATGGTAGATTATACTATTAACAGAAAGAAGTAAACCCTACTCGTTTTTCGCAATTAGCAATTCTGTACATAATCCCGTACATTTGTAAAAATTGCAACAATGGAAATCACCACACTTACTGATTTTAGACAAAACTTACGTCACTACTTCGAAAAGGTATTTGAAATGGGCAAACCCCTTTTTATTTCTAGACCAAAAGGTCACGATATGGTTCTCATTAGTAAAAGTGAATACGAGAGCATGCAAGAAACTTTTCATTTATTGAAAAGTCCTAAAAATGCGAATCGTCTTCTTAGTGCAATAGAAGCAGACCAAGCAAATGAGGGAGAAATAAAGAATCTATTGGATTAAATGGAACTTGTTTTCTTACCCGAAGCCTGGCAGGACTATTTGTATTGGCAAAAAACAGATAAGAAAGTATTGCGAAAAATAAACACGCTAATTAAGGACATCCATAGAGCACCATTTGAAGGTTTGGGTTCACCAGAAGCGCTAAAACACAATCTATCTGGTTATTGGTCCAGAAGAATTACCCTAGAACATCGCATCGTATACCGAATAAATGGCAACCAAATTAGGATTGTACAATGCAGGTATCATTATTAATCAATCAACACCTTCCTGGTGTATTGGAATTCACTAGAGATTACACTCAACACGTACATGCCTTTTGGAAACCCCGAAACATCAATTTTAGATTGATTCACATTTCCCAACTTATCTGTGTAAACCACTTTACCAGTAATATCCGTTAAACTTATTTCAGAATTTGATACAGTCATGGGTAATGAGAAATTTAACACCGTTTGTACTGGATTGGGGTAGGTATTTAATTCTGAGTTATTTATAGCGGTTTTTACACTTAAGTTGAAATCTAGTTCGAAATACCATACATCACTTCCTCCCTTATTCGGTTTATCCTTATTTCCCGAAACATTAGATGCAGAGGATCCAATAACCATAACCGTTTTATTTGGAGAGAATAATAATTCCCCTACTCCTTCAGATCCAGAACCACCTCCTTCAAATTCAAAGGTCTTATTCCCAAATTCATCTACCGAAACTATCCAAATATCTCCATTTTGATTATCAAACATGTTTAGATATTTATTTCCGGAATATCCGGAAAAAGAAACACCTATTATTAAGTGTTTGCGCATTTCTGGGACATAAATACAACCATTTAATCTAGAAAACTCATCATCTTTACCACCAAAATTGCTTTCCCAGTTTATTGAGAAATCTGCACCAATGGAAACAATTTGATAATCAGACTTCCCAAAAGTATTGGATCTGGAATTTCCGTAAACAATCATCTCATTGAAATCAATTGCATTTATGCCTATCCCTATATCATCATTATTACCACCCAATGTGTAGGTTTCCAAAAGAGTGCCATTCAAATCAGTCTTAACCAGCCAATAGTCATAACCACCTATTGGGTTTTCCTTTTTATCACCCGAAACATATGATCTTGAACTTCCTAAAAAAATTAAAGAGTTATTCCAGATTTTTGCATCGTTTAGTAAATCGTCACCATTACCTCCATAGGCCAATTGGTTAATTTCATTGCCAAATTCATCTATGAATATCACCCAATAATCTGAACCTCCCTTTGACCTTACCCATTTATTTCCGGTAGAATCCGAATCCGATGTATTTAGAATTGCATACGTACTATCTGTCACCATTAGAATTCCTGTTCCAAAATCATCGGAAATACCTCCAAATGATTTTTGCCATTCCAATTGCCCATTTTTAGATAATTTTATTATCCATGAGTCCCATCCACCGTGGTGAGTTGTGGTTTTATTGCCCGTTGAGCCTGATAGTGAACTGCCAACAACTAAGTAACCGCCATCTTTGGCTTCAATAATAGAGGTTACAACATCATCCTTGGCCCCTCCAATCGTAATTTGCCAAATTATCTGTTTGGCCCCATTTAATTTAAACACCCAATAATCCTGACCACCATAGCTATCTTGAGTTTTATCTCCAGATATTCCAGAAGCTGAATTAGATGCTATTATTATTTCCCCATTAGACAAATACAAGGCACTCTTCGCATATTCTGGTCTTGAACCACCAATCACATCTTGAGTGGAAATAATGGCATTCTGTGCAACAGAACCAAAACACCATATTATCAAAAAAAGAACTGAGAAATGTATTTTCATTGGTTAATAAGGTTTGGTTATTTCAAATATACCAACATTAATACAAAAGCCCAACATTTTCATGCGAGGCTTTTCCAATAATATATTTAAAACGCTTTTAGTAAGCTCTCTCGTTGCTTCCTTCCATGTAGTTCATAAAGGCTTTGTTCACTACTTTAAATCCACCTGGAGTAGGATATTTACCTGAGAAGTACCAATCACCAGGATTATTAGGACAAGCTTCCTTCAATCCTTCCAAACCTTGATAGATTACTTCAACTTCGGCATCAATATCTTTAGGAGTAACCAACTCGGCAATTTTTGCAGAAATTTCATCCACGGTAAACGGATCATACACTTCGCTTACATAGTTTCTGATTTCTTCTTTTGGTAAAGATTCTTGCGCTTTACACTTTTCGTATACCTTGTCTAATACCTTAGACATTCCACGCTCTTCTAACAATGCTACAGCGGCTCTAAACGCAATGAAATCACCCATTCGCGCCATGTCAATTCCGTAACAATCTGGGTAACGAATTTGAGGAGCAGAAGAAACAATGATAATTTTCTTTGGATGAAGGGTATCTAAAATTCTTAAAATACTTTGCTTCAAGGTAGTTCCTCTAACAATAGAATCATCAATCATTACCAAGGTATCCTTTTGGTTTTTCACCACTCCGTAAGTTACATCATAAACGTGTGCAACAAGGTCGTTTCTGCCTTCGTCTTGAGTAATGAACGTACGTAATTTGGCATCTTTAATGGCCAACTTATCCATACGTGTAGTCTTAGACAAAATCTCGTTTACTTTTTCTGGAGTAGCATCAGCTCCTAAAGCAGCAATATCTTCTGTTTTACGCACATTCAAGTGATCATTAGCCGCTTTCATCAATCCGTAAAACGACACCTCAGCGGTATTGGGAATAAATGAAAAAACCGTATTTTCTAGGTCACCATTTATGCTTTCTAACACTTTCGGAAAAACATGTTTTCCTAAATCTTGACGCTCTTGGTAGATCTCTCTATCTGATCCTCTAGAAAAATAAATACGTTCAAATGAACAGGCTAAATTCTCTTTTGGCTCAATGATTTGTTCAAACTTAATTGTACCATCCGCTTTTACGATAATGGCCTTACCACGATCTAACTCTTGTACTTTTTCGTAACCTATGTTAAAGGTTGTTTGAATAGCTGGTCTTTCAGAAGCCACCACAATTACCTCATCATCTTGGTAGTAATATGCCGGACGAATACCATTTGGATCACGGAAAGCAAAAGCATCACCATGGCCCATAATTCCACTCATTAAATATCCACCATCCCACGACTCAGAGGCATTTTTTAGGATGTTGGCTACATTTAAGTTTTTGGCTATTAAATCGGTAATCTCTTCATTACTGTAACCCAATGTTTTGTACTTATCAAACAATTCTTGGTTTTCTACGTCTAAGAAATGCCCAATTTTTTCCATTACCGTTACGGTATCTGCTTTTTCTTTTGGGTGCTGACCAATACGTACTAGGATATCAAATAACTCGTCTACATTAGTCAAGTTAAAGTTACCTGCTAATACCAAGTTACGTGTCATCCAATTGTTTTGACGCAAAAATGGGTGACAAGCCTCAATAGAGTTTTTACCATAAGTTCCGTAACGCAAATGCCCCAAGAAAACCTCTCCGGTAAATCCTTCGTTCTCTTTCAAGTATTCTACATCATTTAGCTTATCAGCCAAATCACCTTCATACTTTTGAAAACGAGAATGAACGTGTTGAAACACGTCTTTAATAGGTTGTTGATCTACTGATCGGTGACGTGAAATATAACGTTGTCCGGGTTTCATGTTTAACTTGATGTTGGCTAAACCTACACCATCTTGGCCTCGGTTATGCTGTTTCTCCATCAAGAGATACATTTTGTTGAGCCCGTAGAACGATGTTCCGTACTTCTCTTTGTAATAAGTTAATGGCTTTAAAAGACGAACAAATGCGATTCCGCATTCGTGTTGGATGGCATCACTCATATATCACGATTTGAGCTGCAAAAGTAATATAAAGAAAGAGTTAACAGCAAGTTAATATTAGGGTTTAAATTTTCTTGAACTTTAAACTATTGTTATCCAAGTGCTGAAAGAAATGCATTAAAAGTCACCATCCGATTTGTAAATATTATACCCAATACCTACAAACATATGTACCCCTGAATTGTATTGGTTTTTATGCAAAACCAGTCTTAACGGACCAATAGGTGAATCGTAAGCCAATTCCATTCCTAATCCAAATAATTCGGTATATGTTTCCCCATACAATTCAAATTTATCATCTCTTTCTCCTTGATCAAACCAAGCCATAGGATATTTAGAATTTAGGTAATTAACCTTAGCCTTTAAATAGGTTTTGCTCATAAATCTCCATTGAAAACCAGCACTTAACATTCCTAATTGACTAATATTAATTTCATTTCTTTTGAGCCCCCAATAAGGCACACCCGTATTTAGAATTGGGGCAATTCCACCCACCTTACTATATTCATTAAATCCAATTTTATTTTCAGAGCCCATTTCTAAGCGTCCATCCCAGTAGAATGAAAAATTTGGAGTAATAGGAATGTAATGTTGAATAGACATCCGTATCATAAAATACGGATCTACCTTTACAGCCGAATCTGCTGTTTCTTGACTAAATAAATCAAAGTCAGATTTCAATTTTGCGGTATGTTTAATATTGGCATTGTAAGACGAAAAAGCATGAATTTTCAATCCTTTTGTAGGAAATACTGTTCTATTAAACGTATTATGAATTAGTGATACCCTTAAAGGGGTTTGATTCTGCAACCAGCTATCCACAATGGTATCTGAATTTGTAGTGGGCTTTGCCTTTGCTCTTAATCCTCCGATACTGGCTGAAACAAGCAATTTGTTGTTAAAAGTATAAGCCATTCCGAAATTGGCAACCAGTTCATTATACGAAAAACCTGCCTCTTGCCCATATAAATTTTGCCATAGATAATCCGAATCTTTTGTATACCTAAAATCTCCAAACACAAAGGCTTGCTGGTCTAGCCCCATATATTTTAGGTACTTTAATCCAAGAATGGGGTTTTCAGAAAGAAAGAGATCCATAATTAACCTGGAATTCTTTAACACCAAGTTTCTAAGGGTTGTATTCAGATTTATTCCAATACTATTTTCACTATCGTAGTAAAAAGAAAGTTTTAATTTGGCAGGGTTGTCTTCTACTACATTTACGTGAAGAACCTGAGTGCTATCTTCTTGAGGAACAAGTTCAAAGCCAATTTTTTTATAATACAAAGACCCATAAAGCAAACCTATTTTCTCTGCTACCTCTTGAACTGTAATTGGCTTATTTTCATCTATCCTTAATCTTCCTTTAACGAATTTATCAGATGTTAATCGCGTACCTTTTACCTGAATATCACTAATGATATAAGTATCCTCAAAAAATGGTTTTTCTGCTGGTTTCGGTCTTGCCTTACCATAAACTTTATTGGCTAGTTCCTCAAATTGCCCACGGTATTTTGCCGCCTCATTGTAGCCCAATTGAATTATAGTATCCGCCTCTTCAAAGGCAAAGGTAGAAAACGTGCCAACGGGCGGGGTTACCACAATATCCGACATTTTCAATTGTTCTTCGGTATCCTGCACACTTAACAACCATGCTGTTTGATCTAAAATAGAAATCATACTTTGCAGTTCATCCTTTGTTTTCAAAGGAGCACCCACATCTACAGAAATTATAATATCAGCGCCCATGTCTTTCGCTTCCTTCACCGGTAAATTTCTGGTCCATCCCCCATCAATAAGAAGTAAAGAATCGTATTCTACTGGCGTAAATGCTGTGGGAATAGCCATACTTGCTCGAATGGCATCGGTAATATTTCCTTTACTTATACCTACTGGAACTCCATTCACAATATCTGTGGCTACACAGGTAAAAGGTATTGGAAATTCATGAAAATCATCAATTCCATGAACCGGTCTGGATAGAACAGATAAAAGCTCTAGCAAACTTTGACCTTCTATTAACCCACCGGGTAGAGAAACCCCAGATTTATTTATGTTTAATTCGGTAAGAAAACTACCGTAATAAGGCTTTTCAGAAAAGGTAACTTCTGTTAATGGAACCACGTTTGAAAGAACGGAGGACCACTCTGTAGTATCCGAAATTTTTTGCAATTCATCGGGAGAATAACCCATGGCATATAAGCCTCCTACAATGCTCCCCATACTTGTACCTGTTACGTAATCAGGAACAATTCCTACTTCTTCTAACAGCTTAATTACACCAATATGGGCAAAGCCTTTTGCTCCACCTCCACTTAAAACCAAACCAATTTTTGGTCGGTTAGGATTCTCTTTTATTTCAGTTTCTTGAGCATATGAGTTGACCCAAACACCCACGCAAAAGAGAAAAAAAAGCGCTTTTTTCATATTTACATAAACTGTGATTTATCTAAACCTAGCCACTCTAAAGGAGAATTACAGTAGATGTCTTCGATTTGTTTTGGAGATAACCCCATGTCCAAAATGTATTTACCAATTTCTAAATCCCCTAACGGAAACGGATAATCACTTCCCAACGTAATTTTTTCTGTACCGATTTGTTTAATGATGTAGTGCAACAAATCTGGATCATGAGTAATACTATCTACCCAAAATTTACCAAAATAATTTCTTGGGTTATTTGGGTTGTCAATAGCTACTAGATCAGGTCGGCAGTTAAAGCCATGTTCTAACCTACCGATAGTTGGAATTAGCGAGCCACCCGCATGAGAAAACATAACCCTTAGTTCCGGAAATTTATCAAATACGCCTCCAAAAATCATTGAAGCAGCAGCCCGAGCAGTTTCTGCTGGCATACCCACTAACCAAGGCAACCAGTATTTTTTTATTTCATTGAAACCCATCATATTCCATGGGTGAACCATAATGGCTAAACCTAACTCCTGGCATGTTTTCCAGATTGGATAAAACACTTCTTCGCTAAGGTTTAAGTCATTGATATTGGATCCGATTTGAATACCCGCTAAACCAATCTTTTTAATTCTATGTAATTCCTTTACCGATAAATCCACGTCTTGCATAGGAAGTGTTCCTAAACCAATATAGTTTTTAGGATTATCATGAACCGTTTGTGCAATATCATCATTCAAGAATTTAGCTACTTCATAGCCATGTTCGGGTTTTGCAAAATAAGCGAACAATACCGGAACAGTACAAATTACCTGAACTTGAGTATTACTTAATTTATAATCGTTTATACGAGTTTGCGGGTCAAAACAATTAGGTTCAACAGTTCTAAAAAACTTTTCCCCTTGCATCATATCTACATTATCATCATGGTCGTGATGATGTAACATAATAAACCCTTCATACCCAAACTTCTTGGCGAAATCAGGAATATGGCGTGGCATAATATGAGTATGGGTGTCTATTTTTAATCCAGAATAATCAGTCATTATATCTCTTTTAGCGGTGTTTTTTTACTCTACAAATCTTGGGTCTGTTTCCATTTGGTGACCACATTTCTTACAAGTGCGCAGATCTTCAGAAGCGTAGTACTCTTTAAATCTAGGCAAGAAGTCTTTCTCTACATCGGTTAGCGGAAAAAACGTTTTATGTAGATTATTGTTACATTCATCGCAGAACCACATTAAACCATCATTTAAATCACCACCACGTTTACGTTCAATAACCAATCCAACGGTATTCTCGCCACGCATGGGTGAATGAGGTATTCGAGCAGGTAATAAAAACATTTCACCTTCTTTAATAGCCACATCTCTTGCTTTTCCATTTTCTTGGATACGTACGTTGATTTCTCCTTTTAACTGAAAAAACAACTCCTCCGTTTCGTTAAAATGGTAATCCTTTCTAGCATTTGGTCCACCTACAATCATTACAATGTAATCACCAGATTCTACGTAAAGATTCTTATTACTTACAGGTGGCTTCAATAGGTCTTGATTGTCTTCTATCCACTTCCATAAATTAAACGGTGCTGCTACTGCCATAATAAAGTTTTTTGATGGCCGTAAAAATAAGCAATACGAAGGTTTTATTAAGCGTATTTATAT
>JBMYWA010000065.1:0-13002 GCA_049606935.1 Salibacteraceae bacterium | reverse complement strand
AGAAGTAATAGGAACCATTGCTCACAAAGATTATTCACCAGAAGATTTGATTGAACTTTAATATTGTGATGAAGATTGGTATTCTAACTAGTTCCAGAGCAGATTTTGGAATTTATCAGCCGCTTTTAGCAGAGCTTAAGCACCAAAATGTAGACATCCATATCATAGCATTTGGTATGCACATGATGGGTATGTACGGAAATACCATAAACCAAATAAAAGAAGGTAATTACGGTACTGTTCATGAACTTGCTGGTTTGACGGATGATGATTCTCCAATGGGAATCAACCAGTCTTATGCGCATATTATTGAAAGTTTTAGTAGGTTTTGGAATAAAAATTCTTTTGATAAAGTTATCGCATTAGGAGATCGTTTTGAAATGAATGCTGCTGTTCAATCTACCATTCCATTTGAAATCTACGTGTGCCACATACATGGAGGGGAAACCACGCTTGGGGCTACAGATAATATTTATCGTCATCAAATAACCTTAGCTGCTTCTCAGCACTTTGCTGCTTCAGCAATTTTTGCAACTAAGATCAATTCATTAAAACCCGAAAATTCTAACTCAACATATAATGTAGGTGCATTGAGCCTAGATAATCTTCTTGATTCCCCTATACCAAGTTGGCATACGGTAACCAAAGAATTCTCTATCCCAAACGTTCCATTTGTTCTGATAACCGTTCATCCTGAAACAGTTGGATTAGAAAACAACAATCAAAACATAAAGCAATTTATTGGTGCTGTCACACAAATATTATCAGATATTCATCTAATTATAACCATGCCCAATGCAGATTCTTATGGGAAAATGTATAGAGAGGCATTTATTAAATTGAAAACCAAACACCCCGAAAACGTTTCAATTATTGAAACCTTTGGAAAACTGAACTACTTTTCTGCCATGAAAAATGCCAAATACCTCCTTGGAAACACTTCAAGTGGAATAATTGAAGCGGCATCCTTTGGTAAATATGTAATAAATGTTGGAGATCGCCAAAAAGGGCGATTAAGAAGTAAAAATGTAATTGACGCTTCTTTTAATAAAAAAGAAATTTTAGCGGCCATTTCAAAAATTGAAAAAACACCAGTTTTTAATGGTGGCAACCTGTACAAGCAGGATAATACAGCAAAGAAAATTGTTGAAAAACTACTTAATGAGAAACTTTAAAGAACATTTAGTATCGGTAGATGCTACGGTAAAGGAAGCATTAATTTTACTAGAAAACCTAGGAATTGACGCAATACTTTTTGCAATAGACAAAGAAGGAAAACTCATTGGAAGTTTAACTGATGGTGATGTTAGACGCGGTTTATTAAAAGATTTTGGAGTAACCGAAAAGGTTTCTACGTTTATTCAACCAAATCCAAAATTTATTCGAAAAGGACATTATGATATTCAGGAAATTATTGCCATGCGTGAAAATAATTACATGGTCATTCCGGTAATAAATTCCAGTAATGTAATAATAAATGTTTTAAACTTTAGAATTCAAAAATCCTATTTACCCGTAGATGCAATTGTGATGGCTGGTGGATTGGGCTCAAGGTTAAAACCTTTAACAGATAACACTCCTAAACCATTGTTAAAAGTAGGTGATAAAACTATTATAGACCATAATATTGATCGCCTTAGAAAATTTGGAGTTGATGATTATTGGATCTCTGTAAGATATTTAGGTGAACAGTTAGAAAACCATTTCCAAGATGGTAGCTCCAGAAATATTTCTGTTGACTATGTATGGGAAGACACACCGCTAGGTACTATTGGAGCAGTAGGGAAAATTGATAATCTGAATCATGATTACATTTTAGTAACCAATTCGGATATTCTAACCACTCTAAATTACGAAGACTTTTTCTTAGATTTTATTGCCAAGGGTGCAGATATGGCAGTTATTACTATTCCATACCAAGTAAATATTCCTTACGCGGTAATGGAAACTCAAAATAACCAAGTATTGTCTTTCAAAGAAAAACCAACCTATACTTATTATTCTAACGGTGGTATTTACCTCATCAAAAAAGAGGTTTTAAATAAAATTCCAAAAGGCGAACATTACAATAGTACCGATTTAATGGAACAGGTAATAGCAGATGGAGGAAAGTTAATTTCATATCCAATTCGTGAATACTGGTTAGATATTGGAAGACATGAAGACTTTAATCAAGCTCAAGAGGACATTAAAAACTTAAAACTATAATGAATATTTTAATTACCATATGTGCTCGGGGTGGTTCAAAAGGAATTCCAGGAAAAAACATCAAATTACTCAATAATAAACCTGTTATTGCTTATACCATTGAAATAGCAAAAAGGTTTGCTGCTGAACATAATGCCTTTATTGGATTAAGTACAGACTCGGAAGAAATTATAGCCGTTGCTAAAAAACACGGTTTAGAAACTACCTACACACGACCAGATGAGTTAGCCAATGATACCGCGGGTAAAGCCGGAGCAATCAAGCATTTAAAGGAGTTTGAAGAAAACCGTCAAAACCTTCGTTTTGATTACATTATGGATTTAGATGTTACCGCTCCTATGCGTACTCTTGACGATTTAAATCAAGCTTTTGAAATGTTGAAAAGCAAACCAGAAGCCTACAATATTTTTTCAGCAAATCCTGCTGCACGTAATCCTTATTTCAATATGGTAGAGGATGCAGAAAATGGTTATGTTAAACTTGTTAAAGATGCTGGCACCATTTTGTCTCGACAAAGTGCGCCAAAAGTTTATGACATGAACGCCTCTTTTTACATATTTAGAAAATCATTTTTTAACGAAAATCAAAAAACAAGTACAACCAATAAAAGTTTGGTTTTTGAAATGTCGCACTTGTGCTTTGATTTAGATGAACCAATAGACTTTCTTTTTATGGAATATCTTTTTTCTAACAACTTGCTAGACTTTGAATTATGAGAGTATTAATTATTGGACTAGGCAGTATTGCAAAGAAACACATAGATGCACTAAACTCTCTAAGAAAAGATATTACTTACTTGGCTTTAAGATCAAGTAAAAATAGCGAGCCGTATAAAAATGTTCAAAACATATATGACCTTGCTGAAATAAAAGAAGCCCTAGATTTTTGTATTATTAGTAATCCTACACATTTACATTTTGACGCTATCAATCAAGCCATTGATCTAAATATCCCACTTTTTATAGAGAAGCCTAGTTTAATGACTTTAGACAAAGCCGATGTTTTGTTAGACAAAATAAAAACTAATAATACTTTAACCCACATTGCTTTCAACCTTAGATTTCATCCTGTTTTAAACTTCCTTAAAAAACACCTTTCAGAAAAAAAAGTGCTTGAAGCCAATGTTTATTGTGGCTCTTATTTACCTAATTGGCGACCAGAAGTTGACTACCGCAAAGTTTATAGTGCCATTGCAGAAATGGGTGGAGGAGTTCATTTAGATCTCATTCATGAAATAGATTACTCCACTTGGTTATTTGGGTTTCCTGAAAACACAAGCTCCATCCGAAAAAACATTTCAGATTTAGAAATTTCCAGCTTCGATTATGCTAATTATCAATTAGAATACCCAAACAAAGCGGTTTCAATAACTTTAAATTACTATAGAAAAGAGGCTAAACGATTGCTTGAGATAATTACTAAAACAGGGGTAATTTATGCCGACTTACTAACCCAAAAAGTATGGAATGATAAAGAAGAGGTTCTGTTTCAATCTAATGTTCCTATACTAGATACTTACGTTAAACAAATGGAATATTTCTTAAAACTAATTTCATCTGGAAAGCAGTCCTTTAGTACCTTTGAGAATTCTTTAGAGAATTTGAAAATTTGTTTGAAATGAAACAGCTCGAAAACAAGGTTATTCTAGTTACTGGAGGTAGCGGCTTAATAGGTAAATCTATTGTGAAAGACATCCAAAGTCATGGCGGAATTGCCATAAATTTGGATATAAATATAGACCCAGATAATGACTTGGAATCGCATCAAGTATTTTGTGATATTACAGATTCGAGTACCATAAAAACATGTTTTGAAAAAATCTTTAACCATTTTGGAAGAATTGATGGGTTGGTAAATAATGCTTATCCCCGAACCAAAGATTGGGGAAACAAATTTGAAGATGTTACACCAGGATCATGGGCTAAAAATGTAGAAATGCAATTAAATCCAACGTTCTACTTATCTCAGGAGGTATCTAAATACATGGTATCCAATAAAAAAGGTTCCATTGTTAACATCTCTTCCATTTACGGAGTGGTTGGGAATGATTTCACGGTTTATGATGGAACTGAAATGACATCACCAGCTGCTTATGCTGCCATTAAAGGTGGTATAATCAACTTCACTAAATACATGGCTTCTTACCTAGGCAAAAACGGGGTAAGGGTAAATTGTGTTTCACCAGGCGGAATATTTGATAATCAAAACCCCACCTTTGTAGCCAATTTTGAACATAGAGTTCCACTAAAAAGAATGGGCAACCCTGAAGATATTGCACCAGCAGTTTCTTTTCTTCTTTCGGATGGAGCTAATTACATCACCGGTCACAACTTGATAGTAGATGGTGGTTGGACCGCTATTTAATACAAAAACATATGGACAATAAAACCTATACCGTGGCCGTAATAGGGGCAGGTCAATTAGGCTCACGTCACCTTCAAGGAATTCTAAAAAGCAAACTTTCACTTAAAGTATTTGTTGTTGATCCATTTCAAAAGTCTTTAGAAACGGCTGAGTCAAGAGCAAATGAAATTGAGAATAAACATACTCTCCAATTTCATACTTCCATCTCAAATCTTCCTGAACAACTAGATTTTGTTCTTATTGCATCAAATGCGGATAACCGAGCTAAAATTATACAAAACCTTTTGGAACATAGTAAGGTTACCCATTTAGTATTGGAAAAGGTTTTATTTCAAAAATTGGAAGATTATGAAGTAATTGGCAACCTTTTAAGTGATCACCAAGTAAAAACCTGGGTTAATCACCCTAGAAGGTCTCAACCTATTTACCAAGAATTAAGTACAAGACTAGAAAATGAATATCAAATTGATTTTTCGTTTTATGGACAGAATTGGGGATTAGCATGTAATGGGTTACACATGTTGGATATTATTTCGCAGCTATCTAACTCACCTATCTCCTCTATTTCTACACAACGCATTGATTCTAAAATACTAGATAGCAAAAGACCGGGAAACATAGAAATTACAGGAACACTAACCGGTAAAACAATTAACAACAATACCTTCTCGGTTACCTCTTCTTTTGCAGAAGAAACTATTCGTCCTGTGAGTTTAACCATTAATACTCCAGAAAAAAGATTTTTCATTCAAGAAGGCACCACATGCTTTTTGATAGAAAGCTCAGTTCAAAATGGATTCCAAGCCGAAACCACCACGTTTCCGCTAATTTTTCAAAGTGATTTATCAGATAGTTTAGTTACTGAAATTCTAACGGATGGGACTTGTGATTTGCCTTCCTACGAAGAAGCTAAATCAACTCACATGGTTTTTATAAAAGAAGTATTAGATTTCTATAATCGCACCACACAAAAAAATGTTAACGTATGTCCAATAACGTAGATAAAAAAGTAGTTATTATAGGTACTGGCCCTATGGCTGTAGCACATGCTAAGGCTATTCAAGAATTGAATGTACCTATTACTGTGGTAGGAAGAGGGGCTGAATCAGCTGCTAAATTCAATTCTGAAACCGGAATTCAACCAATTGAAGGAGGAGTTGGTTCTTTCCTAATAAATAATACGCTCTCGGTTGAGGATTACGTAATAGTAGCGGTTGGGACAGAAATGTTAATGCCCATTCTTCTTTTATTGGCAAAACAAAAGTTTGGCAGAGTGTTAATAGAAAAGCCAGCTGCTATTAGCGTTGAGGAGTTACTAGCTCATCAAAGCGAATTACAAAGCATTCAAGACCGCGTATTTGTGGCCTATAACAGAAGAACCTATGCATCTGTTATTGAAGCCAAAAAACTCATTGAAGAAGATGGCGGATTAGAATCCATGCATTTTGAATTTACCGAATGGTCGCATAAAATTGAGCCGCTAAAAAAAGCAGAAGGAGTTAAAGAAAATTGGTTTTTTGCCAATTCTACGCACGTTGTTGATCTTGCTTTTTACATTGCTGGTCAACCTAAAGATTGGATGGCCTATTCTAAAAAGGGTACTATTTCGTGGCATGAAAAAACCAACTATTCGGGTGCTGGAATTACGGAGAAGGGAGTTGTTTTTTCTTACCTATCTAACTGGGAATCTGCAGGTAGATGGGGCATTGAATTGTTAACTTCTAAAAGAAGATTATATTTAAAGCCACTGGAGGGAGTTCAAATTCAGGACAGAGGAACCATTGCTGTAAACCCTCATAATATTGATGATGAAATAGATTTAACATTTAAACCTGGAATATTGGTTCAAGCCAAAGAGCTTTTGTTTGGAACCCCATGTGCACCTACATTAAAGGAACAATTTGAGGTTAGTGCCAACGTGTATCAAAAAATGTTAGGTAAATAAACATCGATGTCAAAAATTTTGGTTATTGGAGATTCTTTGGCCGCACAACGTCCAGAAGATGATATAAAAGAGTCAGAAAGATGGCCTAAACTGTTTGCTAAAAAAACTGGGGCTTGCATCACTAATCTATCCAAAGGATTTTCAACAACTCAAAGACTAGTAGAACAAAGTACAAAAATTGCAGCGGCAAGCGCATCTGCCACCATAATTCAATTAGGTGTGGTAGATTGTGCTCCTCGAAGATTTAAAAGATGGGAAATGAAATTCATTTATAAGCTTCCCAAAAAGTGGCAAACCAAAACTATCAACTTCTTAAAAAAAAGACGAACTCAATCCTTAGATAAATGTTATGTCTCCCCTTCGGACTTTAAAAAAAACATCTCCCAATTTGTTTCTTCCCTAGTCACTCCTGTTTACTATGTTCAAATTCTGCCAGCATCCAATACTTTCAAAGCAGCAAACCCTCAAATTGAATTCGCTATTCGTCAATATAATGGTATTTTAAACGAATTAGAGACAAAATTCTCGAATTTAAAGGTTATTGAAATACCAGAAAACGAGGTAGAGCAACTTACTCTAGATGATGGTTATCACCTTAACAGATTAGGACATTTAGCAGTTTCTGAAAAACTTTGTAAACTTCAGCCTCATTAAAACTTATAATGAGGTAGCATTGGGTAAAGCCGTGATTTATCGTTTCCGGTATATATAGTTACACCTACCCCGTTCAATGCCTCCTTAACCTCCTTTACAAAAACATCAATGGGTAAACACCCATATTGTGCCGTTACTTTTTTAGACACTGTGGTATGACTCCCATCTTTTGCCGGTGTGTAACTACTTCTAATTTCCTTCTGATAAATTTTTGAAAACTCTTTCGAAGGCTCATTGGCATTTTCATGTTCAAAGAAATATCCCGAGTTGTCTAAATCAACGCCAAGCAATACAATATTTTTATATCCCATTAAATACCCTAACCCAATCATATAAGACAAACTAGAAGAGTAATGCATAAGGTCACACAATCCTGCATCTTTTTGGTTTACCCATTTAGCTATGAGTTTTTTCAATACCTTCACATTTGTGGTGTTGGGCATAAACGGAGCATTATAATACAAATTCTCTTTAGGTAATTTCAAATCATTGTAATCAATACCGGCCATAAGCATATGTTGGTATTGTATGAAAATGGGCGTATTAGAATAGTCTTTCAACCTATTATTTAAATGATCCTTTCTTAGGTTAGCCACAAACTGGTTTTTTGAGGTTTCAATGGCATAATAAGTGGGAACAAACTCATGCAGAGACCAAGCATTAAATCCCAAACTATCGTGTTGGTTTACAATTTCCCAATCTGCTGAACTAAGATTCATTACAGAGCTCCCACTTCCTAGTACAAAAAGAGTATCAGAAGTTTTTAAAGCAGACCAATTAAAATCACAAATGGATTTTAACCCATTTTGAACCATTTGCTTTCGTAGCTTGTTAGTTTGCAGGGCATCGTATTTAGCATAAAATCCCGTATTATAAATAACTGTTTTTATCTTACTTGTTAACCCCATTAAACACAATCTGTTTTCATACAAAGAAGACAAATGTAATACCTACCAATTGATTGAAGAAACCAAGGTAAATAAGTCTAAAAAAGATATTTCAAAAAGTATTCACGACTGTAATTTTATTGGTGTAAAACATGTAAAATTGTAACATATTGGAATGCAAAATTCCAAGTCAAAAAATAAAAAGCATTAAGATGAACTCCTTAGTAAAAAATAAAATCATTATTTCCGGATTACCTAGATCTGGCTCTACCCTATTAGGAAATATTTTAGGCTCTGGAAAAAATGTAGAGTACTTTTTTGAACCGCCAATGAGTTCACCAATGTTTAGCGTAATTGATCAGTTAGATGAAAAAACCTTTAAAACGTTTTTTGATTATTACATGCAAAACGAGTTATTAATGCCATCTTTAGCTGGAAGGAGACTAAATTTTAACGCAAAGGATGATAGCTACATTTATAAATACAAAACAGAAGATGAAATAAAGACTAGGCTAGATAAATCATGGAGAGCTAGTGAAATTATGGAAGTAATTGGTAATTATAGTATGGCTTTTAAAACCCCCGGTATTTCAAGTCATTTATTAAAGTTAATGAAATACTACCCAGACTGGAAACTGGTCATAATATTTAGAAAATATGAAGATATTTTGAAATCTATTTTGGTTAAGGGATGGTTTGACGATAATAATCCCAATATCATTACCACATACAAGCACTTTGGGGCATCTAAGGTGCCCGTTTCTATTCCTGAAATATGGCGTGAGGATTGGATTAACCTAAACCCTACAGAAAGGTCTATGATTTACATGAATGAACAATTTACTGCTTTAAAATTGCAATCAAACTATTTAAGAATTGATTATGAAAATCTAATAAAAGAGCCCTTGAAAACTGTTGAAAATATTTTTCAAAAATTAGAAGTCAATATGACCCATAAAACGGAAGAGCTCATTACCAAAATTTACAATAATCCGAATTCCAATATCCAAAAGCTTCCTGTAAAGTGCCATCCACAAATATTAACAGAAGCACTATCACATAAAGATCATTTTGATATATAGTTAATTTATTCTTGTTGACTGGTTTGTCTATTTCTTACCGCCAAAATAATTGCCGCCAAAATAAGAATTACTATAATTACTGATCCAATCAACGCAATAATTTCACCCGTATAATAAGAACTTGGTGCAAACTCCAATTTTATAATATGTTCTCCTGCAGGCACATTTATAGTTCTTAAAAGGTAGTTTGCTCTGCTAATTGGAACTTCCTTTCCATCAATTGTGGCGGTCCACCCTACTGGATACCAAATTTCAGAAAGTACAGCCACTTGATCTGTAGTTGCATTAGACTTATATTCTAATTTATCTGCATCATAAGAAACTAACTCTATTTCACCTTTTCCATTACCTATATTTCCAACAAATTCCTTTTGATCATTTCTAATTATTGCTGTAGATTTTAAATCAACTTGGTTTAATGCAAGAATTTCTTCATCAGCAGTTTCCACCCATTTAATGTTATTAACAAACCACGCACTTGTTTGAGCATTGGTATTAACTATTGGTTTAGAATTAGGATCATAAATTATATACTTTGTGTTTAACATGTTTAAAACGGGGGTGTTTTCAAAAGCACCTAACAAATCATTTTGAGATTTTGCTCCCCTTAATGTGGTCATAAACATTTGAATTTCCTTACTTAAATGAAATTCAACAAGTTCTTGATAGTTTTTCAATTTAGCACCGTTATATCCTCCAATTGAATGGTGGAAATAGGACGTACCTGTTTCATTAAAGGTATTTGCTGCAATATTTAACACTCTATGGCCTGGTGTTTTATCGGCCAAAATAGCCTTGTTTACCGGAGCAATGGCAAAAGGTTCTGTTACTTTCCTTTTAGATTCAAAACCATCCTTTACATTCATATAGCGAGTATTCACGGTCCACATATCAAGTAAAACCAAAGCAATTAATGCATACATTACGGTATTGGCTTGAAGCTTTTGTTTAGCAAATCCAAACATGGCTCCAGCTGCCAATAGAATAAAGCCAAAAGAACGCAATGCATCTGCTTTGAAAACTGCTATTCTGGCGGTTTCAATGGTGTTTAATAGATCATCTATTTGGCCTGCTGGCCAATTATTGCTTTGAAGGGAGGTCACATAGTTTTCATATTCACCTGCTTTGAAAAAGTCGAAGAAAGTTGTTGGCATCAGCCAAAATAAAAATGATACCCCACCCGTAAAAGCAAATGCAAAAATTAAAGCCACACTATTGGAGTATTTTAATTTTTTTCCGAAAATTTCCATAGGCTGATTAAGGAAGTCTCCATCACTAAAAAACTTTTTTAAAGCCAATGCTCCTATTACTGGAAATGCAAAAAGAGCAACAATTTCGATAGAAACCACTGCTCTGAATTTGTTATACATTGGAAAGTAATCAATGAAAAAATTGGTTAAGCCCGGAAAATTTTTCCCCCAAGACAACATGGTGGTTATTACTGCCGCAAATACCAAAGACCACTTTAAAATTCCATCAACTAGGAACAAGCCCAAAACAAACAAGAACATAATAATTGCTCCCGCATACATTGGCCCTCCAATAAATGGCTGATCTCCCCAATAAGCATCTACGTTATCTAAAGTTTTCTTAAATTGCTTGTCTACTGATTTTACAGCTGTTTCATTATCAGATAGTTTTCCTGAACCTGGACCTTTAGCATTTGGTATTAATAAACTCCATGTTTCTGCAATGCCCCCGCTCCAATTGGTTATATAAGATCTATCTAAACCGGTAGTGGCATCTTCTTTACTATTGATTGTTAATTCTGATTTTCCTCTGGTACTGTAGCTAGTATATTCTTGGGTAGTAAAAAGTTGTGAAGCCGAGGGTAAGATTCCTAATATTACTGCTATACCAAATAATACAGCTGAAGTTAGGTATCCTTTTACATCATTCTTTTTAATATCTGAAATAAATGCTAAAACAAAGTAGGCCACTAGAAAGAATACAAAAAAGTAATAAGTCATTTGTGGATGATTTGAAATCATTTCAAACGACAAAAACAATGCAGAAACCGTAAGTCCCCACAAATACTTTTTATTTCTTAGCAGAATAACACCTGCTAATATTCCAGGTAAATACCCCAAAGCCATTACTTTAGCAAAGTGCCCTGCAGCCATAATCACAAAGTTATATGAGGTAAAAGCATATCCTACAGACCCCAGAATGGCAATGGGTATTTTAATACGCATTACCATCATGAGTAAAAAGAAACTCATTAAGCTCCAAATAATATATACCGCAGGCCTTTCAATCCCTAAGGAGGTAATTGGACGAACATACTTTGCTATAAAATTATTAGGTGATCTAAGCACTACAAAATACGCGGGCATTCCACCAAACATAGAATTACTCCATAAACCTACTTCATTTTCATCATGATACTTATCGTTCAATTCTTTTGCGCCTCCTTTCCATTGCTTTTGGTCATGAGTAGCTAATTGCTTTCCTTGCATTTGAGGGTAGAAATACCCTAAGCTAATGGTAATAAAAAACAGTAAAACACCTATGTAAGGTATGGTCTTCTTGAAGTTGAAGTTGTTCATTTTTCCAAAATTTTGTGATTTGCAAAATACAATTTAGTGGCAAACAGCAATTACATTTTAATACAATTTATAATAAATGCAGCCCAAATTTATTCTTTTTTAAAAGTTGCATAAAATAACAAAAATGCCTTCCAAAACGTTTTTGGAAGGCATTTAAATATGGTAGTAAACAATGGCTTATTTGATAATCAACTTCACTACACGGTGGGTATTTTCTGCAGTAATATATGCCAAATATAGACCCGGTTTAAAACCTGAACAATCCACTGCATTCTCACCTGATGTAGCACTTATTTGATGCACATATTTACCCGAGGCATCCGTTAATATAATTTCAACTTTATCATAACCATTTACATGGATGCTAAAGTGATTTTGCGCTGGGTTAGGGTAAATATTAATTTTAGTTTCTTCAAGCTCTGCTACACCTACATTAGTAACGTTAATACATTGTGAAGTCTCAAAACAGTTTTGATGAGTAATTTCAACGGCATAACTTCCATTAACAGTAGGTGAGAAAATAGAGTCTGTAGCTCCTACGATTGGATTGTTTGAAACACACTCTATCCATTGATATTGATAACTGGGACTTGAAAATGCATATAAAACATCAGCAACCTGAGTCACATTAGTTTCGGTTTTTGTTACCTGTAAATTAATGGTAATTACGCTATCACACCCAACAGAGTTTGGTATAATTGCCTGATACTGTCCCGTGCTATCATAAACCATTCCATCCGGAGATGAGTAGTATCCACATGCATTTTCAGTAATAATTCCACTTGATGACTCTAAAATGGTT
Source organism: Salibacteraceae bacterium (assembly GCA_049606935.1). Lineage (GTDB taxonomy): Bacteria > Bacteroidota > Bacteroidia > Flavobacteriales_G > Salibacteraceae > CAJXZP01. The sequence continues at coordinate 511 of JBMYWA010000065.1, read as the reverse complement.
AAATCTAAATTTACAATAGAATCACAGCCATTTACCCCTTGAGTGGTATCTGAAAATAATCCTGAATTTGTATAGGTGTTCCCATTTTGATTCCAAATATATTCATCACAGGCCATTATGGTAAGTGTAGTATCATATGGCTGATTCATTGCAAGGTTTAGGGTAACTAAAGAATCACAACCTCCAACGTTGGTTAATGTGGTAGAATAGGTTCCACTAGAGCTATAGGTTAATCCCGTAGCTGCCCAAAAATAGGGTCCACATGAAAGGATGGAAATTCCCACTGAATCAGGCGAATTTATAGTTAAATCCAATTGCTCTAAAGAATCACAACCGTGCTGATTAGTAAACAATTGTGAATATTGACCTGACTGCATGTAATTAATACCGGTTACTGACCAGAAATAGGAATCGCAACTTGTAGCAACCAATGAATTAGTATCTCCTGAGTTTATGGTCAAGTTCAAAGTATTTATAGAATCACAACCCGTTGAACTCGTAACTGTATCCA
>JBMYWA010000064.1:0-13101 GCA_049606935.1 Salibacteraceae bacterium | reverse complement strand
GGGACAACTGAAATGTCGTAAATAATGATTTCTCCATTAGCGTAATCACTCACAATCATACGATCATCAATTACGTCTATTCCTGCAGGTTCTATCAATCCAGAATCAACCAAAACTTCTGAATTATATCCAGTAATATATTTGTATTCTACTACCGGCTCAAATGGCCCAAACGAGGGTGTATTACCAGTAGAACCTGTATTTTGTTCAATTCTGAAAACACTTTTGGAACCGTAGTCTACTACATATACCCAGTTGTCATCACATACAATATGGCTAACAACTTTTGTATTAGGGTCTTTAGCAACTGAAAAGTCATTATACCTGTGGACAATTGCATCTCCATGAAAAGAATTACCAGGGCCATGGTCATCAACAAAATCATATCGTACAATATCATTACTATAGCCATCGAAAACCCAAAAAACATTATCTTTTTCAGATGCAATTCCCATACAATAAGGGGATTGATGTAACATATCTAGATGGCTTCCATTTCCCCCAGAGGGTTCCGCATAAATGGATAAATCACCTGACCATAAAGCTGGACCTGTAAACGGTTGGCCTCCATTATGATTTGCATCAAAAACCCCTGTGGAAGTAGCGAAATTTCCGTTCTTGCTAAAGGCAATTCCAGTAGGAAGTGACATAAAATGCCAGGCATTACCGTCCACCTTACTTATCGATGATTGATTGGTTTCGCCTGGGTTGTCAATAATTACTGTACTTCCTCCAATAGCTTCTGTTCTTTTATTTACAACCCAAAGTTGATTTTTAGAAAGGATAGGATGGAAATCCAAATCCGTAGGGGTGGTCACTAAATTGGATGAATTTGCTACCTCTTCAATATTGGTATAACCATTTACATAGTTATCTATGATATTGGGAATACCCTGCCCAATTTCAATACTTAACTGAAGGATGTCATTAGCAACGTTCATATCTGCATTTCCATTGATGTTTGTAACCCACACCTTTAATACATAGTTCCCAATAGATGCATTCCAAGGAATATTATGTGTAAAGGTTGCTGCTTCAAAGTTTGCAATATTTAACCCCGATAACGCCATAGTTTGCACCGGGTTGCTGTCTATTTGATAATTCACATCAACGGAGGTAACTGTAGAACTACCATAGTTAAAGTAGGTGCCACTGATGGTTTTAGAGCCTGAATAATCATATACCAACGGTGACGACAAAGAGTAAACACCCATATCGTATGCTACTGGTTCAGAAGCCTCAAAGGTAAATGTCAAGTAACCTCCTGTAATGGCATCGTAACTTTCAATAGTATATCCGTTGACACTAATTTCAAACTCAAAGCCACCATCGGCATAATCATCTATATAAATTAAATCATAGGAACCTCCTGCAGTAAGACAATAAGGGCCTACGTTTACTGTGGTGTTATTCCCGTAACCTCCTGGAGATTGATTTTGGGCGCCAGCCCCGGAACATCCTACATTTGAATTCCCTCCAAAGGCTATTGTTCCTACTCCACAACTATTTCCGGTAGGTACAATTTCCCAGTAGCCTTCATAACCGTAATCATCTGTGTTTATTTGCATTTCTACAGAAACTTGTCCTGCAGGGCATTGTGCCTGAATATTTGTATAACCTGTGATTAGCAAAAACAAGGTTATTACTTTAATTAAAATTTTCATATTTATTTGATTTAGATTTACTTAATATTAAAAAAAACACTTAATAAAGCGCCTTATAAAATACTCATAATGAATACTTTATATTTCAAAGGGTAAAAGAGAAGTAAAACGTAAATATCAAATAAGAAATGTCTGAAAAACAACAGTGATGTTCTTGACAATTAATGGAGGGGAAAAGTTGTTGAAATAGATATTGTCAAGCGAAATTTGAACCAAAAAGCCTAAATTTATTAACTGAAAAACTTGAATAAACTTAGGAGTTGCTATTTCTGCAACCTCTTTCTTCACATTGTCTTCAATTTTGTGGTATTCGAAAACATTTTTACAACATTCAGATTGAATTTGATTATGTTGAGGGCATTTCGAAGTTTCCTTTTTCATTCCACATGTAAGGTCCGTTTTAACAAAACCTACAGCAGATTTAATTTTTTCGCCTCCGCAAAAATGAGTTGAAACTGTAAATCCAAAAGAACTAAACAGTATCAAAACTCCTAATAAAATAGCTGCTATTTTAGAAATGATTGATTCCAAGTTGCTAAAATACAATTTTTAATCATTTGAAAAATATTAATGATTTTTGAATTATTGTAAAGTTGACTATTTCATCAATCATAAAATCCCAATGAATGGTATTTAAACATTACTTTATTATCTAACTGTTTCTTTAGATGATTTTAGGTTAAAATCTACAATGAAGAGAACAATAGTGTTTATTAATTCAAGAATGTATTTTTATACGTGCACACTTTTTAAACGTAAAGAATTAGCAATTACAGAGACCGAGCTAAAACTCATTGCGGCAGCTGCGATCATTGGTGACAATAAAATTTCAATATTGAATAAATATAAAATTCCAGCAGCTACAGGCACCCCTAATGCATTGTAAAAAAAGGCGAAAAACAAGTTTTCCTTTATATTAACCATAACTTTATGGCTTAAATTTTTTGCCTTTACAATTCCATGTAAATCTCCTTTTACCAAAGTAATTTCTGAACTTTCAATGGCAACATCTGTTCCTGTTCCCATAGCAATACCAACATCTGCTTGTGCCAATGCTGGGGAATCGTTTATTCCATCTCCTGCCATAGCAACGACTTTTCCTTTGGTTTGGAAGTCTTTAATCATGTTGAGTTTATCTTCTGGTAAACATTCTGCTTTAAAATCACTTAAGTGTAGTTCTGCAGCAACTGCTTTAGCTGTATTACCGTTGTCTCCTGTCATCATAATTACTTCTACTCCTTTTTCTATTAATTCAGAAATAGCTTGTTTACTTGTTTCTTTTATCGCATCAGAAATAGCAACAAAACCAACCGCTTTTCCATCTACAGAAATATAAGAAACCGTTTTGCCTAATTTTTGTTCGGCAATAATTTTGTCATTCAATTCAGTTGGAATGTTCGCATTTACTTTCTCCATTAATTTTGTATTTCCTAAGGCTATTTTATTCCCATCTACAGTTCCAACCACTCCTTTTCCTGCAACAGCTTCAAAATCTTTTACTTCAGATAAAGTTACTTTCTTCTCCTTTCCATACTTAACAACCGCCTCTGCCAATGGGTGCTCGCTATATTGGTTTAAGGATGTTATTTTTTGAAGCAAAACATTCTCCTCATTACCGTCAAATGCAAAGACCGAATTAACGGATGGTTTCCCTTCAGTAATCGTCCCTGTTTTATCTGTAATCAAAACATTTACTTTGTTCATGGTTTCCAAAGCTTCAGCATTTTTAATTAAAACACCTGATTGAGCTCCTTTACCTACACCAACCGTTACTGACATAGGCGTTGCTAATCCTAAGGCGCAAGGACACGCAATGATTAATACCGCAATGGCGTTAACGAACCCATAAACCATTGCTGGTTCTGGTCCAAATAGTGCCCAAACTACAAAGGTTATCACGGAAATTGAAACCACTGTTGGCACAAAATACTTGGCAATGGTATCTACCAATTTTTGAATGGGTGCTCTAGAACGACTCGCATCGTTTACCATTTGTATAATTTGAGAAAGTAAGGTGTCGGCTCCAACTTTTTCAGCAATCATTACAAAAGATTTAGTTCCGTTTATTGTTCCTGAACTTACTTTATCTCCCTCTTTCTTATCTACAGGAATGGGTTCTCCTGTAATCATAGATTCATCAATACTACTATGTCCTTCTTGTATTTTTCCATCCACTGGAATTTTATCACCGGGTTTTACATGCAATAAATCACCCACTTTTATACTGTAAATAGAAACCACTTTGTCAACGCCATTATCAACCAAAACGGCTTCTGAAGGAGCCATTTTTAATAACTCTTTTATTGCTCCACTGGTTTGACTATGTGCTCTAGCTTCTAATAACTGACCTAGTAATACTAATGTTAAAATAACTGCTGCAGCTTCAAAATAGAGCAAAACAGTACCATCTTCTGTTTTAAATTCATTAGGAAAAATATCGGGAAAAATTAGTCCTACTATACTAAATAAGAATGCAATCCCTGTTCCAATTCCTACTAAAGTGAACATGTTTAGATTCCAAGTAATAATGGATTTCCAAGCTCTAACAAAAAACATCCAACAAGCATAAAAAACAACAGGTATAGTAAGGATAAGTTGTACCCAATTCCACGTTTGTAAAGAGGCCAAGTTATGTAAAGGATTATTGGGAATTAAATCGCTCATAGAGATGACAAATACAGGCAAAGCAAAAGCTACCGCTATTTTCATCTTTTTAGCCAACTCTTTATACGTTTTTTGCTCAGTGCTTTCGGTGGGGGCCAGGGGCACTAAATCCATGCCGCAAATTGAGCAAGAACCAGGTTCATTTTTTATAATTTCAGGGTGCATCGGACAAGTATATTGCTGCCCAGAAACATGCACTTGAGGTTGCTCTACCAATTGCATTCCACACACGGGACAATTGCCCGGTTTATCATAAGTCTTTTCTCCTTCGCAATGCATTGGGCAATAAAAAACTCCATTTCCTTGAGGTACAGGAGAAAATTTAACATCAAGGGCATGCGAACCCAACTCATCACTTGGCAATTCAATGGTGTAATGCAATCCCCCCTTGAGCAATTCTTGCTGAAGTTTTTCCAAGGTGATATGCGTTGACATCTCGATAATAGCTTCTGATTTTTGTAAATCGACCTCTACTTTGGTGATGCCATTAATATTTTTAAGCACGTTTTTAACGCTTTCTTGACATCCTACGCAGGACATCCCAACTACTTTATATGTATGTTTCATAACCAAAATTTAATAGCTCGAAATTACTAAGTATGCAAATTTTCTTTCTTACATAATTCATTGAATAAGTTACGTAATTCCAAGTTTATCTAATGATAATCTGATTCTATTTTCCTTTTCTTTTTTAAATTCACTTGGCGTAAAACCCGTTACTCTTTTGAACTGACCACTTAAATGTGCCACGCTGCTATAGCCCAATTGATACGATATTTCACTTAGTGTAAATTCATTATAAATTAATAATTCTTTTACCTTTTCTATTTTTAACTGAATCAGAAAATGCTCAATTGTAATTCCTGAAAGTGCAGAAAATAAGTTGCTGAGGTAACTGTAATCATAATTTAATAGTGATCCCAGATAATCCGATATATTGACCTTGTACTCATCCGATAAATGGTTTTCAACGTAATCAATCAAAAGCAACTTTGTTTTTTCTATTAGTTTACTGCTTTTGTCATCTAACAGCTCAAAGCCTAATAATCGCATAGCGCTATTCACTTCTTCAATTTGAGAAGTAGTAAATTCCTGTTCACCTAAATCAACTTCGCCCAATTCAACCGAAACAGGAGTGAAACCCATTTCGATTAATTGTTTTTCAACAACCATCACACATCGGTTACACACCATATTCTTTAAACTCAATTTCATTCCTTTATTATTTCCGTATAAGTCGGATGCTTTGCTAGTTATTTTCGTAACCCTTGAGATAATCCTCCGACTATTTTCATAAATCGAGATGTTTCATAGTTGATTTTCAAATCAAACTACTTGAATAAATTCTACATCTCCATGCCTTCATGACCGGTCATTTTTGCTCCACCATCTGGGCTCATCATGCTTTTTTTACCAGCTAGTTGAGCAGAAGCGTCAATTTTAAACACTCCGTTTGAAGCCACCACTTCACCTTCCATTAAGCCGGATGAAATAATGTAATAATCGCCTGTTTCGGCACCTAAAACCACTTCTCTGTAAATAAAAGTATTATGTTTTTTATGCGGCACCTTTACATAAACAACGGCTCGTTTACCGGTCCACAATACCGCTGATTTAGGAATCAGAATTACATCACCCGTACTTTTAAGTCTAGAGCTCATGATACCATTGGCAAACATATCGGGCTTAAATAGACCTTTGCTATTATCTAACTCCACACGTACGTATGCCACCCGTGTTTGCGGGTTAATGAATGGATCAATAAATGCTACTTTTCCTTTAAAAATCTGTCCAGGTAGTGATTTCAAATCAATGGTAATTTCATCTCCTAATTTTAACCAAGGGAGGTCGTTTTCATAGGCTTCAAACAACACCCACACTTTACTTAAATCGGTAATTTCAAAAAGAACCATCCCTTCCATTACATGGTCACCCTCAGAAATTAGCCGTTTCATAACAAAGCCATTATAATTAGAAAGAATATCAATGTCTTGTTGCACAACCTTAGATTTCTCGATCTCTGAAATTTGGTTATCTGTCAATTTCCATTGGCGCAATTTTTCTCGGGAAGCCTCTAATAATGCTGGACTTGAATTTTCATCACTTATCACTTCAATTAGTTCCTGTTGGGCCGTAATTAATTCTGGAGAATATATAGATGCTAATTTTTGGCCTTTATAAACTTTCTCACCGGTAAAATTGATATACAACTCTTCAATCCGACCTGGTAAATGAGAGGTTTGCGAATAGATAAGACGTTCATCTGCTTTTACTTTACCCAATAACCGAAGTTCTTTTTCGGGATGTTCTTTACGCGCGGTAAAAGTTTGCACCTCGGCCAAAGCCATTGCCTCTGCCGACATAGTTACCTCATTTGGGTTGGTTTCATCAGTTCCCATATCAACGTCAACAGGCACCAAAGTCATTCCGCAAATAGGACATTTACCTGGAGCATCTTTTTGAATTTGAGGATGCATAGAACACGTCCATAATCCATTTTCATCTTCTACATGTTCATGTACTTCGCTAGGCACCGGATCTGAGCTGGTGCCTCCACCAAACATAAATTTACCCAAGACAAACCCTATTATTAGGGCTCCACCAATAAGTACCCATTTATTATTTATTATATTTTTCATTTTCAATTATTTATACTGTCCAACGGACTAATTATCTTATTTTAATTTCACGTATCGCTCCCCTACTTTCCCATCAAATAATCTACAAAAGCAACCGCAGCATTTTTATCGGTTCGTGCCTTATCTAATTCTAATGAGAACTCTAATAATTTCCGTTCCATACGTAAGACCTCTTCAAAGTTTTTTCCATCACTAGAGTAAGAGGTTAAAAGGATGTTTAAAGACTTCTTGGCCAAAGCAGTTTGTCTTTGATACAAATAAATTCTACGGTTGGCATCAGAATAATCACGATACACCTTTTCAAATAGAATTCTTAACTCATTTTGTTTGTTATCCTTTTCAAACTGTGCAGATTGCATGTTATAGGACGCTTCACTAACCAACGCATTGTACTTTTTTCTATACAATGGAATGGACAGCCCAATCATAGGCATAATGGCGTCTTTTCCATTATTCTCTACGGTGGTATTATCATTTTCTCCAATAAAGGCGTAATCTACGCCTAGCAAAATTTGAGGACCTCCTGTTTTCCGGGATGCGATTTCCGCATTTTGCCACGTGGATATTTTAAAATCCAATTCCTTAACTAAATGGTTATTGGTATTAATGCTATCCAGTATTACATTTTTATCTAGGGAAAAGTTCTCATCCCATAAACTATCTGGTATTTGAATGGGTGCATTAGAAGAATCATTAATTAATTGATGAAACTCCACTTCTAAAGCCATTTTGCTATCTAATAAAAGTGCCAATTGATTCTCTAATTCTAGCAATTCCATTTCCACACGCAACTCATCTACCACAGATGATTTACCAGTTTCTACTTTAATTAAAGCCAATTGTTGAAAGGTTTGTAATATGCCAATATTTTCTCGCGTGATAGCGATTCCTTTTTCTACAAAATAAATTTTGTAATAAGCAGATTTTATATTGAAGTAGAGCTTTGACTTTCTTTCTTCAAACACTTCATAATCAGCCTTGGCACGATCTGTATACACATCTTCGGTTCTATTCAATGTACCAAACCAAGGAAACATTTGAGAAACACTAATCTTAGCTTGTTGCGGTCCTATTCTGGTCTCAATTGGCGAAACGAAATAACCAAAAGCCACATTTAGATTTGGTAAAGAACCTACCTGAGGTACTTTTTCTAAAGAGGCGTGATAACTCGCAAATTTTGATTTTAATCCGGGATTGTTTTGTGCCCCAATGTACAGGTAATTGTCCAGTGGAGTCTGAGCAAGGGTGCTTAATCCCATTACTAAGAATAACAAGATGATTAAACTAGAATACTCACTTTGAGAATCTAGTTTCCAATTCATATCTATTAATTTCATTTTCATAAGAATCTATTCTTCAATTCGTTCATTAGAATCACTTTTTATTGGAAAATCGTCTGGAGGCGTATTTGTTACTGCTGACTCTTTCCACATACTAAATAACACGGGAGTAATAAACATGGTCATTACCTCAATTAACATTCCTCCAAACAAAGGAATAGCCATGGGTCCCATGATATCCGAACCTTTACCTTGCGATGTAAGCACAGGAATTAATGCAATAATGGTTGTTGCCGTGGTTAGTACCGCAGGTCTAACTCTTTTATTTGCTGCTATTAAAACGGTGGATCTAATTTTTTCAATGGTTTGCGGTTTTTCCTTTTCAAACAACTGCGTTAAATAGGTTCCCATCAACACCCCATCATCTGTAGCCACACCAAATAATGCAATGAAACCAACCCAAACCGCTACACTCAGATTTACTTGATGGACTTGAAACAGATCTCTCAGATTTAAGCCCGCTATGGAAAAGTCTAAAAACCCAGGTTGACTATATAACCAAAGCATGATAAACCCTCCCGAAAAAGCGACTAAAAGTCCGCTGAAAATCATGGAGGTAGTTACTACCGATTTAAATTGAAAATACAATATCAAGAATATTATGAGTAACGAAATAGGCACCACAATCATTAAACGCTTGGTAGCTCTAATTTGATTTTCGTAATTCCCTGTAAATCGGTAACTCACACCTGCGGGTAAAACAAAATCTCCGGATGCTATTTTACTATTTATAAATGCTTGGGCATCCTCTACTACATCCACTTCTGCTTGGCCTTCTTTTTTATCAAAAATGACGTAGCTTACCAAGAACGTATCCTCACTTTTAATCACTTGAGGACCTCTAACGTAATTAATCTGTGCCAGTTCAATTAACGGAATTTGAGCTCCTGATGGCGTTGGAATTAACACCTTCTTTAAATCATCCGGATTATCTCTAAACTCACGTGCATAACGCACTCTCACAGGGAATCTTTCACGACCTTCAACAGTTGTGGTTAGTTTCATTCCACCAATAGCCGAACCAAGTACCGCTTGCATATCTTCAATCTTTAATCCGTAGCGACCAATAGCTACACGATCAATCTCAATTTCTAGATAAGGTTTACCCACTACCCGGTCGGCAAAAACAGCACCTGCCTCTACCGTAGGTACCTCTTTCAAGATGGTTTCCAGTTCATAACCTACTTTTTCAATGGTTTCTAAATCTGGACCAAAGACCTTAATGCCCATTGGGGCCCTCATTCCGGTAGAAAGCATTACCAACCTGGTTTCTATAGGTTGTAATTTGGGTGCAGAGGTTAATCCTGGGATTTTGGCTTTTTTCAAAATTTCCTTCCAAATATCATCCGGTGAATGAATCTCTTCTCGCCATTGGCGGAAATAGTTACCATCCTCATCACTAATTAAGTTTTCAGAAGGTATTTGACGAAAATCATCTACGCCATACTGGTAAGTGGAACCGTCTTTAAGCTCAAAGGCATTGTCCGCATTCACCTTGAAGCGCATTTTACGACCATCTTCATCTAATTTGAATTCAGATACATAGTTGATGGTATTTTCATACATAGATACTGGAGCAGGATCTAAAGCCGAGTTTATACGTCCCCATTTACCCACCGTAATATCAATTTCAGGAATAGAATTCAGGTTTCTATCCAATTTGCGAATGACATCCACATTTTCTTCAATTCCGGAATGCGGCATTGTGGTTGGCATGAGCAAGAATGAGCCTTCGTTTAGAGATGGCATAAATTCTTTACCAATTCCGGGAAAGGTCTCAGAAATGCTGGCCCAGGTTTTATTCTTCTTCAAAGAATCGGGCATAAAACCAAATACGGTATCGAAACCTTGCCAAGACATCATTCCCGTTAATACAATTAAAATGGGTACGGATAAGAACCTCCATTTATGCGCTAATGACCAAATCAACATTTTCTGGTAGTGTTTAATGATCAGCATGAGCGCTCCTAGAATAACTCCAACGGTTAGCGCAACGAATAATAAATTAGCAAAGAAACTATTCTGAACTCCCAGTGGCATCCATACAGAAGCAATGAAATAGGTGATAATAAACAACGAAATAATTACATTAATTAGGTTCACATATTTCCGTTTATCTTCTGGCCACTTGAACTCTAAAATGTTATTTACCCCATAAAGGACTAATGAAATGGCTAACCAACTTCCAAAAAAGATACTTAAAACCAATCCCGTAATTATTAAACCTCCATTAAGGACTTTAGCCATTTTCCCTTTGTCAAATCGCATGGAAAATATGATATGAGCAAACGTAGGAATAAACAAGAGTCCTACAAACAGCGCAGCTAACATGGCAAAAGTTTTTGTCCATGCTAAGGGACTAAACAACTTGCCCTCTGCGGCTTGCATGGCGAAAATGGGAACGAAACTAGTAATGGTAGTAAACAAGGCGGTAATAACCGCAGAAGCTACTTCCGAGGTTCCTTGGTAAATTACCTCCAACAATTCCTTACCCTTTTTACCCAAGTTATGGGGCAATTCCATGTGTTGGATAATATTCTCGGTGAAAACCACTCCAACATCAACCATTACCCCAATGGCAATAGCAATTCCGGAAAGAGCCACAATATTGGCATCCACTCCAAATTGGCGCATCATAATAAAAGTAATAAGTACACCTAAAGGCAATAAGCTTGTTATCATAATGGATGCGCGCAAATTCATTACCAGAACCACAACCACTAATAGCGCAATGAGCATCTCTAAGGTTAACGCTTCTTCTAGGGTACCAATGGTTTCTTTAATCAATCCCGTACGGTCATAAAAAGGAACAATGGTTACTCTTGAAATGGTTCCATCCGCCAAAGTTTTAGACGGTAAACCACCTTCAATTTCTTTAATTTTACCCTTAACTCGATTTATAACCTCCAAGGGGTTGGCGCCATAACGAGCCACTACAGTTCCTCCAACAGCTTCAGTACCGCCTTTATCCAATCCTCCTCTACGCGTAGCCGGACCAAATGAAACTTTAGCAACATCCTTAATTCTAATCGGAACATTGTTCGTGGAACTAACCACGCTTTCTTCTAAATCACTCAGACTTTCTATATAGCCTAATCCACGGATTAGGTACTCTACTTTATTGAATTCAATCGTTCTAGCTCCGATGTCTAAATTGCTTTTTTTAACGGATTTCATGATCTGTGCCACCGTCACATTGGCCGCCTTCATGGCGTTAGGGTCTATATCTACCTGGTATTCTTTTACAAAACCACCAATGGTACCTACCTCTGAAACTCCTTTTACGGAGGTGAGTGCATATCCAACTTGAAAGTCCTGAATGGTTCTTAATTCGTGTGGATCCCAGCCACCTGAGGGATTACCCTCTTTATCTCTACCCTCTAAAGTGTACCAATACACTTGCCCTAAAGCGGTGGCATCTGGCCCTAAAGCAGGCTGAACCTCATTGGGTAATAATCCGTTAGGTAATGAATTTAATTTTTCCAGTACCCGAGTTCTACTCCAATAAAATTCTACATCGTCCTCAAAAATTAAGTAGATACTAGATAACCCAAAAATGGAATTACTGCGAATGGTTTTAACCCCTGGAATACCTAATAATGCGGTAGTTAATGGGTAACTTATTTGATCTTCTATATCTTGCGGAGAACGACCAGCCCACTCGGTGTAAACTATTTGTTGATTTTCTCCAATATCTGGAATGGCGTCTACTGGAACTGGATCACGAGGAATTAGAGAACTCCCCCAATTAAAAGGCGCATTAGAAATTCCCCAAACTACGAATGCCCCCAGTAATAATAAGGTAACGAGCCTATTTTCAAGGAAGTATTTTATGATTTTGTTTAACATTTTAATCCAATTTGATAATAAATATAAGCTATAGAAATAGCGTTATCACGTTTTCTGAAATAGAAACCGCAATTCAATTACATTTATTAGGGTATCAAATTAAAAATGATTGAAACAAAACAGGAATGTTTTGACTCAACAAGGGCGGGGAATAATCAATAAAGTCAGCATTTGACTCTGATTGAAAATTGTATAGGTTAAGGTAAACAAGTGTAAATGCCGCAACAAATTTGGTATTCAATTCCGAATCCACTTGAACAGGTGAATCAAAATTTTCATCTAGTTGGATTTGAACAAAATCATTTGAACAACAATCTATGGGCTTTAAATTATTACCATCCAAAGAGGTACTAAAGGTACACGGATCGTCCATTTTTGCCATTTCACATTTGTGAGCTTCGGTGGATAAACCAATACTTATATTCGCAATTTCACCCATACAATAATGCGTAGCAAATACTACTCCTGAGTTGGAAAATAGTATCAGTGTGGCAAGAAATATGGCGAAAGTTCTTTTCATTTACGACACAAAATTAGTGTATTTATATTTGATTCTTTTTTTATCACTTCGTTTTAACAGTAATTTTATACGGATCATTCCCAATTAGTATTAGGTGAAAGGAATTCCATAATTGATTCGTAGCCACTCCTCACCCATTTGGTTCACCTTGCAGGATTCACCAAAAAAGTGCTCCATTACATTTTTAAGATGTTTGTAGTAGAAAACTTTTCTAAAAAGGGTTTTGGGTTTCAAAGCTTTGCTTTTTCACCGTAGCAAAGTAACATAACGCAATCCATTATAGGAAAAAACTACAGTAAATCGTGTATACACAGTATTTAGCATAATATCAGATATCGGTGACTTATGAGGAACGATTAAATTTCCTAGAACGGCACGATATTACTTCGACAAGCTCTGCACAAGTATGTTAAAACGATTTACGG
>JBMYWA010000063.1:0-13724 GCA_049606935.1 Salibacteraceae bacterium | reverse complement strand
AAAAAAACGCCCACGGTGGAAGCCAGTGGACGCTTTAAGATTCTCATTCAAGTTAACTGATACTAAACAAGTTAATACCCAAGAATGAAAGTGGAGAATATCGGAATCGAACCGATGACCTTTTGACTGCCAGTCAAACGCTCTAGCCAACTGAGCTAATCCCCCATTAGAGCGGCAAATGTAATATTATTGATTAATATTACCACCTAATTTTCTAATTCCCTGAACTATATTGTTTTCTTAGTAATACCTTTTGAATTTCCCTTTTCAAAATTAGTGTGGAAATGGCCTTTCCCGTGTCATCAGGCATTAAATCCATTCCCTTTTTTACTTTGCTCTCACTAATATCAATTCGGTATAATAATCGCATAATTGAATTAAAGTTGGTAGTAATTAAGGAGCCAATTAACGGGTACAGAATTTCATATATATCATCTAGTGTGGAAATTGACTTATTCTCAATTTCAATGGCTTCTAGTAAGAAATCTTTTTGAATTTGGGCCCAAACCAACAAAACCAAATCCGGATACTTTTCCAATAAATCAGTATTGGTATCATGCCAAACACCCTTCTTCATTTAGAATTCTCTTTGAAGTAATTGATTCAAAATTGATTTTAAGGTTTCTTTTTTCTCTTCTGGAATGTTTAATTCTGAAAGCAAATTAAAAGCCTTTGTGCTATATTTTATCATTTCACTCTGAGCCAGTCCTTTGATACCAATGCTATTAAATATATCTAATACGGCATCTACTTTTTCTTGCTCATCAAAATTGGTTGCGGATATCCATTTTTCTAATTCATTAGCTTGATTTCCGGTAGCTAATTGCTTGGCAGAAAGTAATAAGAAAGTCTTTTTGTTAGAAATGATATCCCCACCTTTTCGCTTACCCACTTTGGCGGTACCAAAGGCATCTAAAATATCATCTTGTAATTGAAAAGCAATTCCGAGGCTTTCACCAATCTCATACATTTTATCGGAATCTTCATTTGAAGCTCCTCCAATAAGACTTCCAGTCTTTAAGGCACATGCTAATAAAACCGCTGTTTTTAGCCTAATCATTTCTACATACTCGGATATTGAAACATCATCACGTTCCTCAAACTCCATATCGTATTGTTGACCTTCACAAACACCTAAAGCGGTTTCATTAAATAAATTCAATACCGCTTTTAAATGTTCACTTGAAGTTTGTGATAATAATTGATATGCCTTTATTAGCATTGCGTCACCACTTAAAATGCCAGTATTTACATTCCACTTTAAGTGAACTGTTTCTTGGTTCCGTCTAAGAGGAGCCTCATCCATAATATCATCATGAAGCAAGGTGAAATTATGAAATACTTCAATAGCCAAAGCTTGGGGCATAGCTACGTAAGGAGATTCTCCAAACATTTCTCCAGCCACCAAAGTTAAAAGGGGTCTTATACGTTTACCACCGAGGCTTAGAATGTAACGAATGGGATCATATAAGCCAATTGGCTCACCTCCTAACTGAAGAGCTTCTATTTCTTGGTTAAGTTTTTCTGAAATTTTTGTAATATTTTCCATAAGAATTTATGAACAGACAGGTAATACTGTCTAATTTTTTATGAGCACTAACCCTTTTCAGGGTCCTCTTTTTCTAATTCTGAAAGATCCAATTTTTCTACCCTTAAACCAGAGTAATCAATATCTTCTTCTTCATCAATTATTTCAATAAGAGGTTCTTTAAACGCTTTATTAGTTACTTGGCTACCCATGGTAAGCAACAAAGAAGGTAACAATACCAAATTAACAATCATGGCCACTATCAAAGTAAGCGAAGTTAAAATACCTAAGGCTTGAGTTCCTCCAAAGTTTGAAGATGCGAATACTCCAAATCCGAAAAACAGAATTATGGAAGTATACATCATACTTACCCCTGTTTCTTTAATGGACTCTAAAACCGCAGGTTTTAAATCCCAAGAACAATTTTCAAGTTCTTGTCTATATTTTGCCAGAAAATGGATGGTATCATCAATAGAAATTCCAAACGCTATACTAAACACCAAAATGGTAGATGGTTTTAATGGAATACCAAAGAACCCCATCATAGCACCTGTGACCAATAACGGAATCATATTTACCGAAATAGACATAATAATCATTCTATACGATTTGAATAAGGCAGCCATCAAAATGGCAATAATAACAATGGCCAAAGCCAAACTTTGTAAAAGGTTTTTCACCAAGTATTTCGTTCCTTTCAAATATACCAGCCCAGGACCAGTAAGCATTACATTATATTTCTCTTCTGGGAAAATCTCCATGATTTTTGGAGTTAATTCATTCACTAAAGAATCCATTTCAATACTTCCTACATCTTTCATTGGAACAGATACTCGCGCATATTGGGCGGTACTGTCAACAAATGAGCTTAGCATATTGGTATTTCCACCTGTATTGTCCAGGTACTTTTTAATGAATACTTTTTCACCACCTTTTACCAATTCGTATTTGTCGGGATTTCCGCCATAAAAAGCTTGCTTTGTAAACTTAACTCCTTCAATAATGGACATTGGTTTGCCAAATTCGGAGTAGTCTTCAAATACCTTGTGAAGCCTATCTATACGTTTTAAGGTGGACCCTTTAGAAATCATTCCCGGTTTCAAGGCGTCAATTCGAATTTCAAATGGCATGACTCCATTAAAATTCTGTTCTACAAAATGTAGATCTTTAACAATAGAACCATCTTGAGGTAAATCATCGGTAAGATTACCTGTAGTGGTCATTAAAGATAATCCATAAACACAGATAGCCACAATAACAGCTGAACCGATATACACTTTTGGCCTATGTTTGGTTATAACATGAATCAATCCATCTACAATTTTGTTTAATCCCTTACGGTCTAAATGATACATTTGACGCTGCTTGGGCGGAGGTAGAATACCTAGTATAGCTGGAATTAAAAATATGGACAGGATAAACAGCACCATAATATTTACAAAAGCCACAATACCAAACTCTACTAGAATGGTGCTTTGTGTAAAGACAAAGGCCAAAAACCCAACAGCCGTGGTTACATTGGTCATTAAAGTAGCTTGGCCAATTTTTCTTACAACACGGCTTATTGCTAACACTTTGTTACCATGCATGGCATACTCCGAATGATATCTATTTATTAGATAAATAGAGTTAGGTATTCCAATTACAATAATTAAAGGAGGAATAATTCCAGTTAGAATAGTTATTTCAAATCCAAAAAATGCGATGATTCCAAAACTCCAAGTCACACCCAGTATAACCACCAAAAGAGATACTAACACCGGTGAAAAAGACCTAAAAAATATGAGTAAAATGATTATAGTAACGATGATCACATAAATAAGAAACTGTCCTAATTCATCCTTTACCAAACGAGTTATCATGGTTCTGATATACGGCATTCCGCTATACCTCATTTCTAAATCACGTGTTTTGCGGTAGTCAGAAACCACATTAAACACATCGTCAATTAGGCGTTCTCGATCCTTAGAATTAAATACTTTTTGATTCAAGGTAATCATCATCAAATTAACATGATTACTATCGTTTATTAGTCGTCCTTTATAAAAAGGCAAGGAGTATACTAGATTTCGTACGCTATCTAGTTCGGTTTGAGTTGTTAATTCGTGAGGTACAATTTTATCAAGAACAAAACTTTTTGTGGTAGTGTCTTTTACAACATTAAACAATTGGTTTATGGACACCACCGTATCCACACCGTTAATGGCTTCAATACTTTTACCAAATCGAAACCAAGAATTAAAAAGTTCTAAATCTTCTAACGGATTCTCTTCTAAAGATAAAATTAAGGATTGCCCACCATCTCCAAATTGTGCCTTAAACTCATTATAAGCCATTAAGGTTGAGTCATTGTCTGGAAGCATTTTAGGTAGGGTCCATTGAAGCTTTTGATCTGTAGAATTGTATCCTACCAAAGCAGTTACCGTTAAAACGGTAATCAAAATTAGAACGCTTTTTCTAACAATAAACCTCGCTAGTAATTCCCACATAAAGTTTAGAAAGTATCTCTTTTAGCCTTTTAAAGACGAGGGCTCGAAATTAACATATTTGAGAGGACTACAAAAGGAACTTATAGCTATTACTTACAGTAGTTTTTTTGGTCTTCCAGCCACAAAATCTTTCAAATAATAGGGTTCAAAATAAGCCACACTTTCAAAGTTTCTTTGTTTGAATTTCTTTTCAGACAGTTTCACCATGAAAGCAGCAGAGGGCATCACACCATCTAAAAACTGAGCATTTTTATGGGTAGCCAATAGAGACTTACTCTTTTCCATGCCTGGACCAAAAAATAGGGTTGAACCTTTTTTTAGCAAATTCGAATAAGAAGTTTCATCCAGCACTAAGGCATTTGTTTCTTCTAACAACTCATGGTTCAACCCAAATGTGCAGGTAAAAACTTCCATTCTTCGAGCATCGAGCATAGGAACTTTAAAGCCATTAAATTTTTGAACCTTCGTATTAACGGCCATGGATTCTAACGTTGGAATTGAGATTAATGGAAGATTTTTCCCAAAACAAAGCCCCTTTGCAAAAGAGACTCCAATTCGTAACCCAGTATAAGAGCCAGGCCCTTTGCTAACCGAGATGGCATCAAGATTAGATATAGAAACATCAGATTCTTTTAAAACTTCAGAAATAAGTATTTCTAATTGTTCAGCATGAGAATATCCATCATTTATTTCTTTGAGTGATTTCACTTCTCCATCTACTCCGATAGCCACTGAACATACCGTAGTTGAGGTTTCCATATTTAGAATAACTGCCATGATGCAAAAGTAAGACAGCCCATTTCAAAAATCTCAAAATTCTAAAAAACAATGCACAAAAAAGGAGGCCTGGGCCTCCTTAAATCTTTTTAGGATAATTTCTAGTCCTCTCCTTTAAAAAGATCCTCTTTACTTTTTGATTCCACCTTATCATCGTTTAAAAGCTTAACCGAAACTATGGAATATGGACCAGAAATAACTTCATCACCCTCGTTTAAACCTTCAATTATTTGAATATTTTTGGTGTCTTGAATTCCTGTTTTTACCTTTTTCATAATAGCTTCTCCGTTTTCATATACAAATACTACTTCAAAAAGCTCATCATCTTTAAACTCATCCAAATCAATTTTCATCTTTCTATTTACCTTTTGACTAGTGTCGGGTCTAATTGTAACTGATTGAATTGGAACCATCAAAATATCATTGAGTTCATTGGTAAGTATTTCAACATTAGCCGACATCCCTGGTCTAAATGGACTTAAATGAGGGCTTTCAGAATCAATCAAATCTTTATAAGATTCTCCGTCAATACTAATTTTTACATTGAACACCGTTATTTCATTAGTAGATTGCATTCCTGAGGATGCCGATGAATTGGCTATTTCCTTTACGGTTCCGGTAAACTTCCTATTCAAATATGCATCTACTTCCACTGTAGCTTTATCTCCAATTTTTACCCTTACAATGTCACTTTCATTTACCTCTACATGCACTTCCATTCTAGTGAGGTCTGCTACCCTCATAAGTTCTGTACCAGCCATCTGCGCTGTACCTACAACCCGTTCACCTAGTTCTACATTTAACTTAGACACGGTACCATCCATTGGGCTATAAATGGTTGTTCTTTTTAGGTTGTCGTTAGCTTCTTTAACTGTAGCAGCCGCACTTTTAATATTATATTCGGCCGCGCGTAAACTTTGTTCGGCCGCAATAACTTCTGCTTTCGCTACCTCATACTCACTTCTAATTCTATCAAAGTCAGAGTCAGAAACCACTCCATCTTCATTTAATTTCTTCTGCCGGTTATAGTTTGTTTCAGAATTTGTAAGTCTAGCCTGAGATTGTGCTAATCTCGCTTTCGCATTGGCCATATTTGCTTTTGCTGAATTGAGGCCAGCCTGCGCTCTACTAACGGATGATTGATATAAATCAGGGTTAATATTGATTAGCAAATCACCTGCAGTAACTTTCATCCCCTCTTTGATGGGGAGTTCAATAATCTCTCCGGGCACCTCGGGGCTAATTTTTACCTCACGCTCGGGTTGAATTCGACCAGTAGCAGATACCATTTCGGTGATTTTTCCCAATTCAACCTTTTGGGTTGTAATTACATATTTAGCATCACTTTCTTTCGACTTTTGCACTACGAAATACATCAATACTGATAATACCACTACGGCTGCACCCCCTATTACTAAATTCTTTTTATTCATAGTATGTTATTTTATAGAGGTTATAAACTTAGAGACTTACCTTGGTAAAAATCTAATATTTTCATTCTGAAAATGTAATCGAATTTTGCTTTTACTAGATCACTTTCAGCCCTAAAAAGATTGGTCTTTGCAACATTGTAATCTACGGCATTTATCATTCCCACATCAAATCTTTTTTGGGCGTAATTAAATGCTTCATTTAATGATTTCAACCCTTTTTCGGTTGATTTAAAGCTTTTGAAAGCAGCATTCGCATCGGCATATGCCTTCTCAATATCTTGTCGTACTTTTTGCTTTTCCTTTTCCAAAGCCGTTTCCTGAATTGAGTAATTTACTTTTGCTCGGTTAACAGATGCCCGATTATTCATTTTATTAAAAATTGGGATAGAAAGACTTAAACCCAAAGATTGGTTAAAGTTATTAGAAACCTGATCACTAAATCCTTGTGTTTGTGTTTCCTGGGTATATGTTGGAGTAACCACAGGCTCCAAAGTGCTTTCTACCACACCAATTGGTCGTGAACCCGTAATAGTTGTGCTTAACACATCTATCGCATTACCTGAATATCCAGTACCTACCGATCCATTTAAACTTAATCTTGGAATCATTGGGCTGTTAGTTATTTTCACTTGTTTTTCTGCACTTAATAAAGCGTACTCATTACTTTTTATACTTGGATAGGTATCATATGCTGTTTGAATTACCATTTCTAAACTTGTAGGCAGGGCCAATGCGGCACTATCCAATTCTGTTGGAACAACAATTTCCATACTGTAATCTCCTGGTAAACGCAGCAATTGCTTTAATGATAAATAGGATAAAATTACCTGATTATCTGCATTTACCTGCGCCAATTCTTCTCTAGCATATTGAGCTTCAATATCATACAAACTGCCTTTAGGAGCACTTCCGGCCTCTACTAATTTTTTAGTTCTTTCAATCTGTTTTGAAGTGGTTTCTAATTGTTGATTAGCCACTTCGAGTGTTTCTTTATTAAACAAGATTTGTAAAAAAGAGGTGGTTACTGCTAAACTGGTTAAGTATTGCACGTTTTTATATGCATAATCACTTGACTTTTGATCGTATTGACTTTGGGTTAATTGATTTAAATTTTGTAAACCTGCAAATAACACCCAATTTGCATTTAGATTGAAATTACCTGTGTTTACTGTGCTTTGAGCAAATTGATTGGTAAATGGATCAATTCTTTGTCCGAAATTATACCCATAGTATGCAGAGGCATTCACGCTAGGCAAGAACTGACTTTTAGACTGCATTACATTGGTTTCAGAATTTTGAACATTGTATTCTGCTTGTCGAACATCAAGATTATTTTCTAAAGCATAGTCTACACACTTTTGAAGGCTCCAAGATTCCTGAGCATTTAACGAAGTAGCAGCCGTAAAAATGGCGAAAATTAAAAGGTATTTATTCATAGTAATATGATTTTCACATACAAATTTATGACATTGAAGTTGCGTTTCTTGTTTATTTTAAAGAGCGTAAAAAAGGATATTTAAAAGGAATTAAAAGGGGATGGGTGGTTTTTAAGAAAAAAAGGGTAAAAAAAATGCCCTTCGAATATTCGAAGGGCATTTTAATTTAATTCGCTTAATTAAAGTTTTTGTTCCACTTCTCGTTGTTCGTAGCCCTCAATAATATCACCAACTTTAATATCGTTGTAACCATCAATATTTAAACCACATTCGTAGCCGGCTTTCACTTCCTTAACATCATCTTTAAAACGTTTTAAAGAACCTAGTTTACCTGCATACCCAACAATACCATCTCTAATTACACGTACATGAGTATTTCTTGTAATTGTACCATCTAATACGTAACAACCCGCAATTGTACCAATTTTAGAGATTTTGAACGTTTCTCTAATTTCAATGTTACAAACAATTTCTTCAACCAATTTAGGTTTAAGCATACCTTGCATGGCATCTTTCATTTGCTCAATTGCATCGTAGATAATAGAGTATAATCTTATATCAATTTCTTCTTTCTCTGCAAGCTTTCTAGCACTCATAGATGGCCTAACTTGGAAACCAACAATAATGGCATCCGAAGCTGTTGCTAACAACACATCAGATTCAGAAATTTGCCCCACAGATTTATGGATTACATTAACCTGTACGTTTTCTGTGGAAAGTTTCATTAAAGAATCTGACAATGCCTCTACCGATCCATCCACATCACCTTTAACAATTACATTTAATTCATGGAAATCACCTAGAGATAAACGTCTACCAATTTCATCAAGAGTAATGTGTTTTTGAGTTCTTAATCCTTGCTCACGTTGCAATTGCTCACGTTTAGCCGCCAAAGCTTTTGCATCTCTCTCTTCTGAGAATTGTTTAAATGGATCACCTGCATTAGGCGCTCCAGCAAATCCTAACATTGAAACAGCGTGAGATGGACCTGCCTCTTTAATTTGCTTTCCTCTTTCATCAGAAAGGGCTTTTACTTTAGCAAAATATTGACCCGCAACGATGAAATCACCTACTCTTATAGTTCCGGTTTGTACTACTAATTGAGTTACATAACCTCTACCTTTATCTAACGAAGCCTCTAAAATTGTACCGCTAGCCATTCTTTTAGGATTGGCTTTTAATTCAAGCATTTCAGCTTCAAGAAGTACTTTTTCTAATAATTCATCAATACCTAAGCCTGTTTTAGCTGAAATTTCTTGAGTTTGGTATTTACCTCCCCATTCTTCAACCAAAATATTTTGTTGCGATAACTGATCTCTAATTTTATCTGCCGTTGCATCTGGGCGATCCATTTTATTGAACGCAAAGATCATAGGCACGTCTGCTGCTTGAGCGTGATTAATTGCCTCAATAGTTTGCGGCATCACACTATCGTCTGCAGATATAATAATGATAGCAATATCGGTTACTTGCGCACCCCTAGCACGCATAGCGGTAAACGCCTCGTGACCTGGAGTATCTAAAAATGTAATTTCTTTACCTCCATCTAATTGAACCATGTATGCCCCGATGTGTTGAGTAATTCCACCTGCTTCACCTGCAATTACATTGGCATCTCTAATTTTATCAAGTAAGGATGTTTTACCATGATCAACGTGACCCATTACGGTAACAATTGGTGCTCTAGGAATCAAATCCTCTTCCGCATCTACAATTTCAACTTCCTCCTCTTCTTCAGAATCAGCACCAACAAATTCTACTTCAAAGCCAAATTCTTCGGCTACAATGGTTAATGTTTCCGCATCTAATCTTTGATTAATAGATACCATCATTCCAAGAGTCATACAAGCAGAAATAACTTCGGTAATAGTAACCTCCATCATTGTTGCTAACTCATGAACAGTAACAAATTCTGTTACCTTAATTGTTTTTTTCTCGAATTCTTTTGCTGCCGCATCCGCTTCTGCCTCCAAAGCTACTCGCTCACGGTTGGCTTTACGGTGCTTGGCACTTTTAGATTTTTTATTACCACTTAAACGAGCAAGTGTTTCTGAAATTTCCTTCTGAATTTGCTCATCCGTACGTTGTACTGCTGGTTCTGGTTTACGACCTTTTTTACCACGATTTGGACCTCTGTTCGGACCTTTATTTGGACCTCTATTTCCTCCTTGTCGAGCGCCTTGATTATTTCCTCCTGGTCCTGAACCAATTCTCTTTCTAGGCTTACGTTTATTACCAGACGGATTTGCGGAAGAAGCCACTGGCTTTTTCTTTTTTTCCGGTTTAGCAGGTAATTCAATTTTACCAACAACGGTAGGCCCGGATAACTTTTCCACTTTAGCCTTTACCATTTCTGGTTCTGCTGGTCTGGAAGGTTTCTCTTGCTTTGGCATCTCCTTGGCTTCCGGTTTTACAACTGTTGGCTGAGGCTTTGGTGCCGAAGGTTTGTTTTTTTGAACTGGAGCTTCTTTTTTAGGCTCTGGTTTTTTCTTTCCTTTTGATTTCGGTTTAGGTTCCTCTAACTTAATGGTTCCTAAAATCTTTGGGCCTTTCCCACCTTCAGATTCTGACTGACCATCTTTGTTGATTTCAACCTCTAAAGAAGCCTTCTTTGGTTCTTCCTTAACCTCTTCAACTTTTGCCTCTACCTTTTCAGGCTCTACTTTTGCTGGCGCTTCCTCTTTTACAACAGGCGCTTCAACTTCTGGTTTAGGCTCAGTTTTTTCCTCCACAACTGGAGCAGTTTCTTCCACAACGGGCGCAGCCACTTCTTCAACAACTGGTGCTGGAGCAGGTTTATCTGATTCAAGCGAAATAGTTTTTCGCTCTACTTTTTTACTTCTAAGCTCTTGAGATTTTTCCTTTTTAGCTTTATCAGAACCGTATTGATCTACTAATAAATCATACATTTCTGGTATTACTTTAGCATTTGGAGACGCATCAATTTCATGACCTTTACCGGTAAGGAATTCTGCGATAGTATTAACTCCTACGTTAAACTCTCTAGCTATTTTGTTTAATCTCTTTATTTTACCCGCCATATTATGGAAAGAATTGTATTTGTTGGCAAATTAATATAAACTAAATCATTCTGATACGATTTTATTCAAATTCGGACCTGAAAATTGCTAATACAGCATCAATAGTTTCTTCTTCTAAATCGGTTCTTTGAATCAAATCATCTTTAGATAGTCTCAAAACACTTTTTGCAGTATCGCATCCAATACCTTTAAGTGCATCAATAATCCAAGAATCAATTTCATCAGCAAACTCTTCAATATCAACATCTTCATTGTCGCTACCTTCTTCTCTGTACACATCAATTTCGTACCCAGTTAAACGACTTGCTAATTTGATATTATGTCCACCTTTACCAATAGCTAATGAAACTTGGTCCGGACGTAAGAATACGTCAGCCTTACCTTCATCATCATTGATTACAGTGTTTGTAATTTTTGCTGGACTTAAAGAACGTGCAATATATAATTGAGGATTAGTAGTATAATTAATCACATCAATATTCTCATTTCTTAACTCACGAACAATTCCGTGAATTCTAGAACCCTTCATCCCTACACAAGCTCCTACTGGATCAATACGTTCATCGTAACTTTCAACAGCTACTTTAGAGCGTTCACCTGGCTCACGTACAATGTTTTTAATGGTAATTAATCCATCAAAAATTTCTGGAACTTCTAACTCAAACAATCTAGCCAAGAACTCCGTAGCGGTACGAGATAAAATAATAACAGGATTGTTATTACGCATGTCTACTTTCTTGATTACGGCTCGAACAGTTTCTCCTTTTTTGAAATAATCACTTGGAATTTGTTCTGTTTTAGGTAAGATTAACTCATTACCTTCATCATCCAAAATAAGAACCTCTTTTTTCCAAATTTGGTAAACTTCACCTGTTAGGATATCACCTACTCTATCCTTATATAATTTATATAAAGAATCTTTTTCTAATTCGTGAATCGTAGAAATTAGGTTTTGACGTAGAGCCAAAACTGCTCTTCTTCCAAAATCTTCTAATTGCATTTGCTCTGCAACTTCTTCACCAATTTCAAAATCTGGCTCAATTTTCACAGCATCTTTCAAGGCAATTTCAGTGTTTTCATCTTCCACCTCATCGTTGTCAACGATTTCACGGTTACGCCAAATCTCTATATCTCCTTTGTCTGGATTGATAATAATATCATAATTCTCATCAGTACCAGTCATTTTAATAATCATAGAACGAAACACCTCTTCCAAGATGTTCATCATGGTTACCCTGTCAATATTTTTGAATTCCTTAAAATCCGAAAATGACTCAATTAATTGATCTGTATTCATCATAATTGTAACTATTAAATCCGTTTAATTAAACGAAATATTAATTTTTGACTCTTTAATATCTTTATACGACAACCCAATTGCATCGCCTTTTTTCACCTCATCAAGCGAATCACTTTTAGTGATTACCTGCTCTACTTTTAATTTTATAATTGGTTCTTCCGTACCAACAATTTTAGCATCTACAACACCTTCATCAATCAAGGCTACCCGAATACTTCTATCAATATTTTTTTCATATTGTTTAAACACCTTGAATGGTTTATCCAATCCTGGAGAAGATACGTCTAATGAAAAATCTTCTACCTCACGGTCTAAATTATGCTCAATTCCGCGACTAACTTTAATGCAATCTGTAATTGGCAATCCGCCTATAGCATCAACCAAAACGTTGATTTTATTACCTCCGCTAATTTTCAAATCCACCAAAAATATTTCCGTATCTTGTATGGTATCTTCAATTAACGCACGTACTTCTGATTCCTGTATCATAATTAAATAGTTGAATTTTAACAACTTAACGACATGAGTCTTTATGCAATTCAAGACTCAAATTAGTTGGTAATAAAAAGAGGGGTTTTCGACCCCTCTTCCTCCATTCTCCTAATTTCGCGGCAAATATACGTAATTAATCCGAGTAAAATTGATATATTTTCTGATTATTTACCCCGCCAAACCAAGCGTAATTTAAGTCGTTCATCTAACCCAAAAATTTCATTTGCTTTAACTCTAATTAAGCTACTTTTGTGCTCGCAAAAAATTACACTATGAAAACATTAATTCAGGATTTCTCTAAACAATTAGCGCAAGCATTAATCATAGGGAAAAACACCAACCTAAAGGCCACTAACAAATCATTCAAAAACGTCTTGATTACTGGCATGGGTGGCTCTGGAATTGGTGGTGTTATTGTTGCTCAGTTAGCAACTGAGGTTAGTGTTCCAATTGTAGCGAATAGCACCTATGATTTACCTAGTTGGGTAAATCAAGATACATTGGTAATAGGTTCTACTTATTCTGGGAATACGGAAGAAACAATTTGTGTAGTAGAAAACGCTATTGCTAAAGGAGCTGAAGTTGCTTTTGTAACATCTGGTGGAAAAGCAGGTGAACTTGCCAAAAAACACGACTTAAACCAATTAGTGCTAGAGGGAGGACATCCACCTCGTTCTCAGTTTGCTTTTTCTGTGGTTTGCCAAATGTTTTTATTGAATCATTATGGAATAACGTCATTTGAAATTGAAAAGGAAATCAACGCAACCATTGCATTATTAGACGCGGAAGAAGAAACCACAATTTCTGAATCTCGAATCATGGCGGAGAAAATTGCGAACACCATGCCAATTATTTATTGTGCAGCAGGTTATGACGGTGTGGCAACCCGTTTTCGTCAGCAATTAAACGAAAATTCCAAAATGCTTTGCTGGCATCATGTTATACCGGAAATGAACCATAACGAACTTGTAGGCTGGGCCGGTGGTAATGAAAATATGTCGGTAATTATTTTACGTAACGAAGACGATAGCGCTAAAAACCAACAACGTATCGAAATCAACAAAAGCATAATATCACGTCATACCAACCAAATTTCTGAAATATGGAGTAAAGGAGACTCTAAAATTGCACGCACATTTTACCATGTGCATTTTGAAGATTGGATATCAATGCATCTTAGTGAAATCAATCAGGTAGATGTAATGGAAATTGACTCTATCAACTTTTT
>JBMYWA010000062.1:0-13921 GCA_049606935.1 Salibacteraceae bacterium | reverse complement strand
GAGGCTAAATTTTTAAGAGGATTTAAATCGGTATATCTAGGCATTTTCATGAACTCTATGGTGATTGCCTGGGTGAACTTGGCCTTAAATACTTTATTGGTCACGTTTTTTAATATTCCAGAATCTCAGGTATATTATTACACCTTTGGAGCCATGGCTGTGGCAGTTACTTACGCTTCTTTATCGGGGTTGTTGGGTGTGGCAATTACGGATACGGTGCAGTTTATAATTGCAATGACCGGAACCGTTTTGTTAGCTTATTTGGTACTCGATGCTCCTGAAGTAGGAGGAATGGCTACCATTACAGAAAAGTTACCTTCCCATTATTTTGATTTCTTTCCAAGTTTAGATGGTGGGGCCGCTTCAAACTTCCATGTGTTCTCGGTGAGTATTGGAGCTTTCTTGGCTTTTGTTGCTGTTCAATGGTGGGCAAGTTGGTATCCGGGTTCCGAACCAGGTGGAGGTGGTTACATTGCCCAACGAATGATGAGCGTGAAAACCGAAAAGGATTCGCTAAAGGCTACATTGTTTTTTCAAGTGGCACATTACGTATTACGTCCTTGGCCGTGGATTATTGTGGCTTTAGCGGCCATTACCTTGTATGCCCCTGAATATGCTATTCAAGATTCGGCTGTCTCTGAGTTAATCTATGAAATGAAAACCAATGGTAGCTCAATGGAGGAAGTAATTCAAGCTATTCCAAGTGCATCAGATCCTACCGTAAACAAAGCAATCCAGTATGCTTTTAATCAACGTTTAGGTTATGTGTATGCCATGCAAGAGTTTTTACCCAATGGGCTAAGAGGCTTATTGCTTGTTGCTTTTCTAGCTGCTTATCTAAGTACCATTTCTACTCAATTAAATATGGGTGCTAGTTTTATGGTAAACGATTTATACATCCCTTTTATCAAGAAAAAAGGAAATGATGAATCGGTAGATATTATTAAAGTTTCCAGAATATCTACGGTTCTATTAATGGCTATTGGTTTAGCAGTAACGACTCAAATTAACAGTATTTCTGGGGTGTGGGAATTTATTATGGAAGCGGGCGCAGGATTAGGAGCGGTACTAATTTTACGTTGGTATTGGTGGAGAATTAATGCATGGAGTGAAATAACCGGTATGGTTGCTCCATTTGTAGCATACGGATTTGGACATTTGGTATTAGACCCCATGTTTGGTGATGTCTTTGTGACTAATAAAGGGACGTTTTATTTTACAGTATTGGCTACTACCATTGCGTGGGTCTTGGTTACAAAACTCACAAAGCCGGTAGCATTAAAAAAACTCCAAAGTTTTGCACAGTTAATTAAGCCAGATGGTTGGTGGAAACCCGTATATACCAGTTTAAACCAAGAACAACCAAAATCTAATATCCCGTTGTTATCGGGTTTATGGATAAGTGCTTTGGTCATGACCTATTCCTTATTATTTGCCATGGGTAAATTTATTTTTGGAGAATCAACAGCAGCCCTAATTTGGGCGGTTATTGGGTTTAGCGGAATGGGAATATTATCATATTTGATGAAAAAAATGAAGTGGTAGGAATTATTGGTAATTCCTATGGATTCACTTTTCTTTGAGGCATGAAAACAATTTCAATTATTGGGTCTGGAAATGTGGCAACACATCTCGCTCTTGCTTTAAAAAAGGCTGGTCATTCTATTCATGAAATTGTAAGTCGGAACATAATTAATGCTCAAATTCTGGCTGATAAAGTGGATGCTAAAGCTATTGACACTGTTGCAAAACTAGATGTTCATAGTACAGACATGCTAATCGTATCTGTAAATGATGACCATATTAACGAAGTGGTGAAATCTATACCAAAAACCAACTGCTTGGTTGTTCATACCTCAGGCACTAAAGGTATTGATGTATTGGATGCTGTGGAAAATCAAGGTGTTTTTTACCCGTTGCAAACCTTTAGCAAATTAAAAGAAGTAAGTTTTGAAAACATACCGATTTGTATAGAATCCAATTCTAAGAATGGTTTGAAAATAATAAAGAACGTAGCATCATCTATAAGTAATGATGTGAGAAACACCGATTCAGAAACAAGAGCGGCCATTCATATTGCAGCGGTGGTTGCATGTAATTTTTCGAACCATTTATTGGCATTGTCAGAAGGGCTATTGAAAGAATCAGGAGAAGATTTATCTATCCTTAAACCTTTGATGGAAGAAACAATTTCGAAGGCATTTACCGCAAGCCCTAAAACAATGCAAACGGGTCCTGCTGTGCGTGGCGATAAGGAAGTAATAAAAAATCATTTGGAGCGTTTGAATTCCAATCCAGACCTTCAAAAAATATATTCGGAATTAAGTAATTCCATAATCAAATTAAAAAATGAGTGATCACTATTTAAAACTGCTACCAAATATTTCTACACTAATTTTTGATGTAGATGGTGTTCTTACCGATGGTATGGTAACCGTTATGCCTAATGGAGAGCAGTTAAGAAGTTTAAGTTCTAAAGATGGTTTTGCCATTCAGTTAGCCATTAGAAAAGGACTACGTGTTTGTGTTATTACGGGTGGAAATTCAGAAGCGGTGAAGCAGGCTTTAAAACGATTAGGAATTGAAGACGTTTATTTAAAAGTGGCGAATAAAATTGATTGCTACGATGATATCAAAGTCATGTATGATTTAGAGGATTCTGAAATCATGTATATGGGAGATGATTTACCCGATTATGAGGTCATGAAAACCGTAGGCCTTCCAGCTTGTCCGCAAAATGCGGCCAGAGAGATCTTAGATATTTCTAAATACATTTCGGATGCTGATGGAGGAAAAGGTTGCGCGAGAGATATCATTGAAAAAGTACTTCGTGCAAAGAAAATGTGGATGGAAAACGCTTCTGATTTAACCTGGTAATATGAGTAATAATCCGCGTATAGCGCATTTGTTTAGACCTTTTAATCTAGTGATAATTATCGCTACCATGTACTTGTTAAAGTACGGATTAATGGAACCTATGCTCCGGATGATAGGCGGAGTGGTGAAAATAAATTTGGAATCTCAATTAAGTCCTTTATGGTTTGGCATTTTGGTATTGAGTGTGGTTTTTATTGCCGTAGGAGGGTACATTTTAAACGATATTAAAGATGTAAAGGCAGATGAGGTAAATGGTAACGGAAATCCGGTGGGTTCATTAATCTCTGAGTCTTTAGCCAATACACTATATCAAGTTTTTACCATTTTAGGATTAATACTTGGTTTTGGAATAGCCTTTAAAATTGGGAATTACAACTATGGAATAATTCAATTAACGGCAGCCATTTCGCTTTGGTTTTACTCCAATTACTTTAAGCGTTCGTTTTTGTCTGGTAATTTGGTTGTAGCTTTTGTGGTGGCTTTAGTGCCTTTAACGGTGGGTATTTACGAAGTGTCATTGGTACAGATTAAATATTTTAATGCAGTAACAGATTACAAAGATTTCAATTTCAATTTTCTTGCCTATTGGTTTATGGCGTATTCAGCGTTTGTCTTTATACTCACCTTTATTCGTGAAATAATTAAGGATGTAGAAGATGAAAAAGGAGATCGTATTATTGGAGCACAAACTTTAGCTATTGTATTGGGCACAAAAACCACTAAATACATTGTATCTGGGCTCCTTGTAGGAACTATTGGATTATTGGTTTATACTCGATTGTATTTCTTAGTAGACAAAATTTCTTCTGCATTCATTCTAGTTGAAATCATACTATTGGCTATTAATATTGTAGCCCTTTGGTTGGAAAATAGAATGTTAGTTAAGTCAAGTACTTGGACTAAAATAACATCGGTAATAGGAGTGATTTATCTTATTGCTTTGGGTTACATTATTGACAATCAATTGTTTTTTAATGTATAGTAATTTAAAGAAATATCAAGTTGTTCTCGCATCTAACTCACCAAGAAGAAAGGAATTATTAGGTGCACTCGGAATTGATTTTAAAGTTCAAAGTTCTTTAGGTGAGGAAACCTACCCAAATGAGTTAGACTGTGATAAGGTGGCTGAATTTTTAGCGGTTCAAAAAGCCAATTGGTTTGATGATTTTACTGCGAATCAATTATACATTACGGCTGATACTATTGTATTACTAGATAATAAAGTTTTAGGTAAACCTTCCAACTCAGAAGAGGCGAAACAAACCCTAGCCTCGTTATCTAACAAGACCCATCAAGTTATTACCGCCTTTTGTATAAAGTCTAAAAACAAGTTGATTTCTAAATCAGTGGTAACAGAGGTTACTTTTTCTACATTATCCGAATCTCAAATTGACTATTACATAGAATTGTACAAACCTTTTGACAAGGCGGGTTCCTATGGAATACAAGAATGGATTGGCATGATAGGAATTGAAAAAATTAATGGGTCATACTTTAATGTAGTTGGTCTACCTACTCATGAGTTATTTCACGAATTATCAAGTTTCTAATTTCGAGATCTAGTTAAGTTGCTGTTTTTAAGTTGTTTATCTTGATATTTTATTGAAAACCAAACGTCTATAAAGGAATAAGACCCTGTCTCGCGACAAGGTCTTCTTCAACCATCTACTTAACCCTACTCTTAAATGTGTTCATCTACGGTAGTTGTAGAAATATTTTCTGGGCTTTCTAAGTATGAAGCAAAGGTAGAATCAATTTTAAGAAATCCAATAATAAAGATTGATTTTTTTTATTTTTTTCTCCCTTTTTTATCACAAAAATGACGTTTCCATACTAGAAGGAATAAACTTGAATTATGCCACCCCAGTTAATAGCTCCTTATTAATAATTTCATCGAGCGCTTCCTTGGGTAAAGCACCCGCCTGCATCATTGGTTGTGCGCCAACAGGTACAAAAAGCATACTAGGTATGGAACGAATTCCAAAAACGGAAGATAATTCTTGTTCCACTTCCGTATCACATTTATAAATGTCTACTTTACCTGCGTATTCATCAGAAAGCTCTTCTAAAATGGGGGCTACCATTTTACAAGGTCCACACCAATCTGCATAAAAATCTATTATTGCAGGGTTTTCGCCATTATATTCCCATTCTTGAGTTTTTGTATAATCAAAGAATTTTTCTTTGAACCCTTCTGTTGTTAATTTTATTGTTGCCATAACTTATTATCTAAATTTGTAATGCAAAGGTATCTTGCCTTTGCAAAGTAGAATGTAACTTTCATTACAATTAGCTATGATCTGGTTTAAGAGGTATAATGTTTCCGAGTGGGAACAAAGAGTGGGTAAAACAATTCATGATTCTTTAGGGATTTCTATTACTGGAATTGGTAACGATACGGTAGCAGGTAAAATGCCAATTGATGAAAGAACCTTTCAACCCATGAAAATATTACACGGGGGAGCTTCTGTGGTTTTAGCGGAATCTTTGGGCAGTATTGGCTCATCTATGATTGTAGACCCTGATAAATTTTATGCTGTGGGACAATCAATAAATGCAAACCATGTACGCCCAGGTGTAAAAGGTTTTGCGAATGGTGTAGCTAAACCCATCCATATTGGAACTCGATCTCATATTTGGGATATTGAAATTACTAATGATGAAGGAAAACTAATGTGCACTTGCCGGTTAACAATGGCCATTGTTCCAATATCTGCCAAGTAATTAAATATAGGGTTTCCATTTGTTATTTAATGGCGCTTCAAATTGGAGTTGTTCTTTGGTAGTGGGATGCGTAAACTGCAATTTCCATGCATGTAGAAACAAAGTATCTTCAGGGTAAGTGAGCGGTTTGTTTTCAAAGTATTCCGGGTTGGCATATCCTAAATCTCCCCTAATGGGTAATTTTAAACCTGCCAAGTGTAATCTTATTTGGTTTGTCCTACCAGTAGAAGGTGTTACTTCAAGTAGAGATTTTTCACCTTTACTTTTTAATAATTTAAATCGTGTTAACGAATCCGAGCCCTTTTCTAATTTTCTTCCTCCGGCAGGAGTTTTCTTTTTACCAATGGGTGCTGTGCTTTCAAAGACACTTGAATTTGGAAGACCATCTACTAAAGCTAAGTAGGTTTTGATCACTTTCCTTGCTTCAAATTGCTGGCCTATTTGAGTGGCTGTTCTTTTATTCAAAGCAATCACTACAATTCCGGTGGTGTTGGCGTCTAACCTATTGATTAAGTGAAAACTGCAACCAGGAAAAGCAAGTTTTAACCCATTAGACAAGGTGTTGTATAAAAACCTTCCACCGGCATGAACTGGTAGAGGAGATGGTTTATTGATAATCCAAAAATCTGGGTCGGCATGAATCAATTCAACATTCCAAGAAACCTTTGGCTCTGGTTTAGGGGGAACGGTATGACTTGTTATTTGACCTGGCTTGACAATATATTCGGGACTTACTTTTTGGTGGTCTACAACAAGATTACCCGATTCAATTTTTTGGCTCCAATACGCCCTTTCCTTATGCGAAAAGGAGGCGGTATATAAATCGAGCAAGGAATAATTTTCAAATTTCTTTTTAACAGAAAGAGTAAAGGTGCGGGGTTTTTTGGCTTGTTCGTTAACTACGGGGCCAATCTGGGTGAGAGCCGTCTTAAAATCTTCGGGAGACATTCAAGAAACGGTTTATCGTTTAAACACTTCTATATCTTTCTTTTTGGTGACCAAATCTGTAAACTTACCGTTAAATTTTGTAGCTTTTACAATATGGTTATCTACCCAATGGTAGTTTCCCCCTCTTGGTTTTCCAAATAGAATGCCTTGATATTTGAAACCGTGTTGGTTTAACCAGGCTTCGGTAACATCTCTATGTTCTTCCGTACGAGATGTGAAAAATGTAATAATATGCCCTTGATCAAACCATTTGTTTAAGGTTTCTAGTGCATCTGGATAAGGTTTACAAGTAGCCATTCTTTCCGGTTCTTCATTAGGAACATCATCCGTAATAGTACCGTCAATATCAATCAAATAATTTTTGATTTCCTCCGGAAGAGCAGGAGAAAGGCTCTCGCCTTTCTCGTTTTTAACCTCTTGTAATACTTTTTTCATGCTATCCGTTTAACGGGAAATTGGACATGATAAATTCAGCTAACTCCTCGCCAATTCTATCTTGCGCCTCTACAGTTGCGGCACCAATGTGTGGTGTTAAACTAATTTTTGGATGCGCTAAAAGATTGCTACTTGGAGTCGGCTCGTTTTTAAATACATCAATACCGGCAGCTCTTACTTTTCCAGCATCTAAAGCTTGTAATAGCTCTGATTCATCAATAATTCCACCTCTAGCTAAGTTAATAAGGATTACTCCTTCTTTCATCTTTTCTAGTTCTGACTTTCCAATTACTGGTTGCCCATTTGCTTGAGCAGGTACATGTAAACTAATAAAATCTGATTTTTCTAAAACAGCATCACGTTCTTCAGAATTTATAGTTACGGATACCGTTTGGCCGCCAACTTGTACATCAATGTTCACTGAATCCATAAATGGATCTGATCCAATAACGTTCATTCCTAAACCAAGAGCATATTTTGCAGTTTGTTGTCCGATACGACCTAAACCAATAATACCCATAGTTTTACCTCTAAGCTCAATGCCTTTAGCATATTTCTTTTTCAATACTTTAAATTCAGTATCTCCCTTAGAAGGCATGTTTCGGTTAGCATCAAATAAATCACGAGCCATACTCATCATATGCGCAATTACTAACTCAGCCACAGCCTGCGAAGAAGCTCCAGGTGTATTAAAAACTAATCTACCGTTATCTCTGGCGTAGTCTACGTCAATATTATCCATACCAACACCTCCACGGCCAATGCCCTTAAGTCCTGGACATGCATCAATTAAATCTTTACGTACAGTAGTAGCACTTCTTACCAAAACCACATCAATTTTATTGTTATTGATATAGCTTTCTAATTCAGCTTGAGCAACATTATTCGTTTCAATGTGATAACCAGCTTCTTTTAAGATTTTCTCACCTAAAGCGGAAATACCATCGTTTGCTAATACTTTCATAATTAAGAGTTTAATTTTTTCATTACGTTAACTAATACTTCTACACTTTCAAGGGGTAAAGCATTATACATAGAAGCTCTGTATCCTCCAACAGATCTATGCCCTTTAATGCCAGAAATGTTTGCCTCGTTCCACATTTTGTCAAAATTGTCTTTTAATGACTCATCTGTTAATACGAAACAAGCATTCATGTTTGAACGATCTTCTTTGGCTGCAGTACCTTTAAATAGCGGATTTGCATCAATTTCTCCATACAATAAATCAGCTCTTTGTTGAGCTAAGTTTTCGTAATGTGTAAGCCCACCATTTTTAAGCATATGTTGTAAATTTAACATGGCCACATATATAGAATATACCGGTGGAGTGTTAAACATAGAATCTTTACTGGCGTGGGTTTTAAAATCCATCATAGCAGGAATGTTTCTACCCGAACGGCCAAAAAGTTCATCTTTAACAATGTAAAGGGTAGCTCCGGCTGGACCTAGGTTTTTTTGTGCTCCAGCATAAATCAAGTCAAAGTCGGCAACATTAATATTTCTTGAAAAAATGTCGCTACTCATATCACATACACGAACTCCATCAAATTCCGGAAACTCTTTGTATTGAGTTCCAAAAATTGTGTTGTTTGAAGTAAAGTGGTAATACTCGGCATCGGTAGGTATTTTAAACCCTTTTGGGATGTAATTGTAATTTTTATCTTTAGAGGAAGAAACAATATCAATAGTACCAAATCTTTGCGCCTCTTTAATAGCTTTTGACGACCAAGTCCCAGTATCAGAGTATGCCGCTTTTCCACCTTCTTTTAACAAGTTGTAAATTGTCATTAAAAAACCAGTACTTGCACCACCTTGTAAGAACATTACGGAATAACCTTGAGGTACATTCAACATCTCCTTTACCATGGCAATGGCATTATCCATTACTTTAACGTAGGATGGACTTCTATGAGAAATTTCTAAGATAGAAAGGTTTAAATCATCGAAGTTGTTTACTGCTGCTGCCGCCTGTTGTAATACTTCTTGGGGTAAAATACATGGCCCCGCACTATAATTATGAACTTTGGTCATATTCAATTTTTTTATTGGCTTACAAAATTAGTTAGAATTCAATAAGTAAGGGTTGTAAATTAGGTTTAAAGTAGAATTAATCTACAGAAAAAAGCAAAGAATATTAGTCCAAATCATTGGTTTTTCTATTTTGTGAAAGATTAAAATCCTCCAAATGAAATTATACCAGGTAATTTGTGTTTTAATGACAATTTGTTTGTTAAACGTACAG
This sequence comes from Salibacteraceae bacterium, assembly GCA_049606935.1. Taxonomy (GTDB): domain Bacteria; phylum Bacteroidota; class Bacteroidia; order Flavobacteriales_G; family Salibacteraceae; genus CAJXZP01. The sequence continues at coordinate 4,695 of JBMYWA010000062.1, read as the reverse complement.
AGCGGAAAAGGTCAGGAAGTAATAGGTATTGATTCGGTAACTCAATCCAAAGCATATGATTTGGCTAATATTAGTACGGAAACCCAAACTACCTCAATTATTTTAGAGCCTTTATTTGAAAATGATTTTGATAAAAAAGATTTAGCAAGGGTTGATTCCACTGTTTCAGCTGAGTACGATATAATTAAAATTGATTTTGAAAAAGTTAAGAATCATGACTTATCTAATGTAAGTAAAGCAAGTTTGGATGCGCTTCAATCTACCTGGAGTTTGTATCAAAGTGAAATTGAAAAAGGACTCGAGTTTGTTCGGGGTTTATTTTCAAGTACCAATGAAGATTTAGAGCTTTTGAAAAAACAAAAGGTTCGTTGGAAAGCAACTTTATTGGTTTTAGAAGCTTCTGAAAGCCCTGAAGAAATGGTATCAGGAATTCAGGCCTTATTTGATAAAATTGAAGTGGCTGAATCTCGTTTAAACGAAAACTTATCTAATCTAATTTTAATGGAAACCAAAATAAATGAGTTGGATCAGATGGTTAATAAAGTTGATATAGCTATTCAAAAGGCTCTGGAAGAAAGATCTAAGGATGTTTTTAGACAAAATGCCCCCGTTTTTTGGAAACTACTTTTTACACCCATTGATAGTTCAGGAATGGATACCACTGCCTTGGATAGCATGGAATTGGTTTTGTCAAAAACGGATACTATGGATTTAAGTTCTCGATATATTGTTCACTGGAGTAAAGAGAAGATTAAGTTTAGTACAGATTTTGTAGACTCTAATCAGAACACCATTTATTTTCATTTATTGCTTTGGGTTTTAACCTTGATGTTAAGCTATAAGTTTGGAAAAGTGCAGTTTGATTTTCCGAGTACAGAGGAATTGTCATTTGCTCAAGAATCGTTTTTGCTTATTAAGCATCAGCTTTTTGTATCTGCCACTTATGTATCCATATTATACTCGGCTTTACTTTATGATTTCCTGCCTTCCTTGATCCTTGAAATACTCATAGTAATTCTGATAATGATGAATGTGGTAATTCATCTTAACAACAAAGTGAAAGGTGTGTGGAAAATTTCAGTTTTGCTTTCCCTATTGTATATATCAGGTCAATTAAGTGCTGAGGTTTGGTTTGACCCCTTTGGATATCGTGTGTATTTGTTCGCTAAAATGGGAATGATTTATTGGGTAATAAGGTTATTTACCCATTATTTAGAGTCTAATAAGAATGAAAAATCCCCTACCATTTGGAGAGAACTCCATAGATTACATGGTTTCATTAGGTTAGTATTAATTATTTCATTTATCTCTAATCTTTTCGGGTTTGTAAAGCTTTCAGAGGTAACGGCTTTACTAGTTACGCAAATTATAGTGGTTTCCTATATTTTTTATGGAATTTTGGTTACCAGTAATGGCTTAGTTTCTTTAATATTTACGGTTGCTTGGACTCCCAAAGGAAAAGGCTCGGCTGCTTTTAGGGCATCAATTGAGTCGTTTGTTTTAAAAGTGGTCAATTTTCTAGCTTCATTATTTTGGGTAAAGGCAGTGCTTTCTACGGTAGGAATTTACAACCCTATTATGGATTCAATCTTGGAGGTTTTTAGTACTCCTGCTGAAATTGGTTCAGTATCTATTTCCATACAAGATATAGTATACGGTTTGATTGTGTTTGTGATTACCTACGGCATAACTAAATTTATTGGAATAGTTATTAATGAAGGTGGACTTGACCGATTTAAGCTAAAAAGAGGAGTACCCAATGCTATTTCATTGGTAGTTAGGTATAGTCTTTTTGGGCTTGGTTTTATGCTGGCTTTATCGGTAGCTGGAATTGATTTAAGCAGCTTTAGTTTAATGGCTGGAGCCTTGGGTATTGGTATTGGGTTTGGCTTACAAAACATAATTTCAAACTTTGTTTCGGGTTTAATACTAGTATTTGAACGTCCATTGCAAGAAGGCGATGTAGTGGAAGTCAATAGTTTGTTGGGTATTGTGAAAAATATTGGAGTAAGGTCTAGTAATATTCGCACCTATACCGGATCGGAAGTTGTAGTTCCCAATGAAGCTTTAATTTCAAAGGAGTTAATAAATTGGACTTTATCAGACCCTCATAAAAGAATGGAAATTAGTATTGGAGTGGATTACGGAAGTGAGCCGAGAGAAATAATAAAACTATTAACAGAAGCGGCCTTAGGAAATTCTGACGTTAAAAGAGACCCCGGGCCAATAGCTTTATTTGAAGAGTTTGGGGATTCATCGTTGAATTTCAGGCTATTATTTTGGGTTCATCATAGTATTGCCCTTGGTGTGCGTAGCGATGTAATGTTGCGAGTAAGCGATACCATGAGAGAGCATAACATTAATATTCCATTCCCAATTAGAACGGTAATGATGGATAAGGGGGCTGAAAAGGAAATCTCTACGGAATTATTACCTGATCAAAGATCAAATGAAGATATTGACGCTTCTTCAAAAGCAAATAAATAATTATTCACCGTTATAATTTCTCTGCTCCAGAGCTTTCATCATATCTCGTCTATCTCTTTTGGTAGGGCGGCCTTTGATTCCTACATTATAATTAGAACGCTTTTGTCTGTTTATTTCCTCGAGTAAATCAAGATTTTCTTGAGGGGTAATTTCTACAATTAAGTCTTTAACTAACGGAGCTCCAACCCGACTTTTAGGAAATTGAAGAACTTTAAATTGTCGTTCTGTAGGCGCTATTTTAATAGCTATTTTATCAGAAACGTCTAATTCTTTGGATGCTTTAATGGCTTTGCCATTCACAGATATTTTGCCATCTTTCACGGCTTTTGTGGCCAAGCTCCGGGTTTTATACAAACGCACACACCAAAGAAATTTGTCGATTCTCATAAAAACGAATGTAAAAAAAAAGCCTTCGCTATTGCGAAGGCTTTACAAAATTATTTTGCTAAAAAACTATTGTCCAATTTTTGACATCTCTTCGTCAAAAGTTTGTTTAAATTTTTCGTAGTTATAATCAGCTTTTAAAGACTCATCTTTAGAAAGACGCTCATTGTATTTTGAAAGAATTTCATCTGCTGAAAGTTCAATGGCAATGTATGTTTTGTATTTGCCTTCTGCTGTTTTAGCTTGTTTTTCGCAGATAACTCTTATTCCAGTTAAAGATTGGTTTACAACCGTTCTGGCATTTTCTTGGAAAGTTTCTGTAACTTCCTCTTTGTTGTTGAACTCGGTAGACTTTACATAGTTGTCGCCTACAATTTTCATTGTAGAACTCATATCTGTTGCTAATTGAGCTCGGGCATTTGACATTGCTTTTTTCTTAGCCGTCATTTGGTCTAATGATTCTCCAATGGCATTTGCTCTAAAATATTTCTTGTCGGTAAAATATTCTGGACCAGAACAAGGTACATCTACAAATACTTCTCCTTCAGACGGACCTGCATCTTTTTTCCCTTTACAAGCTACAACTCCAACAGATAGCATTCCTACTGCCATCAATAACGATAATGTTTTAAATCTTTTCATGGTAATGTTCGTTTAGTGATATCCAAATTTAGATAATTAATTTATAATACGTTCTCCTTTACAAGCGATGTGCCAAAAAAATATTTTGACTACTTTTTTTGAAACATTTTATTCGATCACTTTTTTATTTCGAAAAATTGCTTCCAATATAAATAAAAACGAAGGTATGATGATTAAATAGAAGCCGGTATCCGTAAGGTTTTTATTTGTTTCGGCTGATTGAGAGGAATCGGGAAGAACTAGTGTTACAAACAAACCAACAAGTAAAACCACCTAAGCTACGATTTTTATTATTTTCATGGTTTTAAGTTTTAGGTAAAACTGAACTAGAGAAAATTTATTGCAAAAAAAAATCTCGGTTGTTTACAACCGAGATTTCTATATTTAAAGCTTGTTATTAGTTAGAGCCTTTTGGAGCTCCGTCTAGAATTTCTTGACTTGCATTATCGGCAAACTGCTTAAAGTTATCGTTAAACTTTTGAGCTAAAATATTTGCTTTTTCGTCATAAGCTGCTTTGTCTTCCCATGTGTTACGAGGATTTAAAATCTCGTCTGGTACATTCGGACAAGTTGAAGGCATTGCTAATTGAAACACTGGGTCATTAACAAACTCTACATTATCTAATTCACCGTTAAGGGCAGCAGTAATCATTGCTCTGGTGTATTTCAATTTCATTCTTGAACCAACGCCATATTCTCCACCGGTCCAGCCTGTGTTTACCAACCAAACATTTACTCCAGCAGCTTGCATTTTTGAGCTAAGCATGTCTGCATATTTTGTTGGGTGTAATGGCATAAATGGTGCTCCGTAACATGCAGAGAAAGCTGTTTGAGGCTCTGTAACTCCAGCTTCGGTACCTGCAACTTTTGCTGTATATCCAGAAATAAATTGGAAAGCAGCTTGCCCTGGAGTCAACTTAGAAATCGGAGGTAAAACACCGAAAGCATCAGCCGTTAAGAAGAAAATGTTTTTTGGGTTTTGACCAATTGAACCTTCTTGAATATTATCAATGTGGTGAAGTGGGTAAGAAACACGTGTGTTTTCTGTAATAGATCCATCTTCGTAATCACATTCGTTTGTACCTTCTTTATAGGTTACATTTTCTAACAAAGCACCTGGCTTTACTGCAGCGAAAATGTCTGGCTCTTTTTCAGCCGATAAATCGATACATTTAGCGTAAC
>JBMYWA010000061.1:0-14124 GCA_049606935.1 Salibacteraceae bacterium | reverse complement strand
CTAAAGAGATAGTGCTTTTTGCTTACGCTAATAGAATTGAGGTTTGGGATAAAGCCAAATACGACCAAGTAATGAATGATGACCTGGATGATTTTGCGCAACTCGCGGAAGATGTGATGGGTGAAATTGATAATACCGAAGAATGATGTATCACAAACCGGTATTGTTGAACGAATCTATAGAAGGGTTAGCCTTAAAGCCAAATGGAGATTACGTTGACGTGACCTTTGGTGGTGGTGGGCATTCTAAAAGAATATTAGAATTATTAGAGGGTGGACGTCTATTTGGTTTTGATCAGGATGCCGATGCTGCTGAGAATATATTAGATGATGAACGATTTACGCTGATCCGTCAAAACTTTAGGTATTTGAGTAATTTTTTAAAAATGCACAAAGCACCAAAAGTAGACGGAATTCTGGCTGACTTGGGAGTTTCTTCTCATCAGTTTGATGAAGTAGAACGCGGATTTTCATTTCGAGGCGATGCTGATTTAGATATGCGAATGAATCAGGCGGCTGAACTGGACGCAAAGAAGGTGTTAAATACTTACGAAGAAGCGGAGCTAGCTCGCGTTTTTTGGGAGTATGGCGAACTCAAGAATTCAAGGCGAATTGCAGCTGAGGTGGTGAGTGCGCGTCAATTGGCTCCGTTAAACCGGGTAAACGACTTGCTTAAAGTGGGTGATGCGGCCAAGGTAGGGAAGATTGGAAAAAATTATATGGCTCAAGTTTTTCAAGCGCTTCGAATTGAGGTGAATGATGAAATGGGGGCTTTGAAAGATATGTTGATGGCTACTCAAAAGGTGTTAAAACCCGGAGGGCAATTATCGGTAATAACATATCACTCATTAGAGGATAGATTGGTAAAGAATTTTTTAAGAACAGGGAATTTTAAAGGGAAACAAGAAAAGGATTTTTACGGAAATCTAATCCGTCCTTTTGAGCCTCTTAATCGAAAAGTGATTGTCCCTGCCTCAGAAGAAATAGAAAACAACCAAAGAGCACGAAGTGCAAAATTAAGGGTGGCCGTAAAAGTGTAATGGAGCAGGATGTAGAAAATATTAAGCTGGATAAACCAAAAGTTACAGGTGTTGGTCGTGCGTTTGTGGGGGTGATGAGTGGTGACATATTTGGGAGTGAACAGCTAATAAAGCATTTGCCGTATCTCGGTTTTTTGGTGCTTTTAGGTTTGGTTTACATAGGTATTGGATACTCAGCAGAAGATTCTGTAAGACAAATAAATAAGGATAAAGCAGAGCTCAAAGAAATGCGTTCGGAGTACATAACCATAAAGTCAGATTTAATGTATGCCACCAAGCAGTCGGAGCTTATAAAAATATTACACGAAAAAGGGTTGGCGCTAGAAGAGTCTTTTCAGCCACCAAAAAAAATTGAGGTTACAGAAAACGAGTTAGAAGAATACAAAAACGCTGCAAATCTTGGACAATAAAAAAGTCATAATACGAAGAAGTTTCTTCATGTACATTCTAGTGGTGCTAGGTATGGTGGCTGTGCTTGGGCGTGTGTTTCAAATTCAAGTAATTGAAGGGGAAGAATGGCGTCAAAAATCAGAAAACCTTACCATTGACTATAGAACCATAGATGCAGTAAGAGGTAATATTTATGCGCTGGATGGAAGTTTGTTAGCCACCTCGGTTCCTAAATACGAAGTTCGTTTTGATCCTAATGCAGATGCGGTGACGGACGAGGTTTTTAACGAAAACATTGACAGTTTAGCCTGGTATTTAGCCGACTTATTTAAAGACAGGTCGGCCGCTTCGTATAAATCAGAATTGGTAAATGCTCGACTAAAAGGGAAGCGGTACTATTTGATTAGAAGAAATGTAAAGTTTACTGAATTAAAGGCGCTTCGCGAGTTTCCTATTTTTAATAGGGGGAAATATAAGGGAGGTTTTATTTATGTGCAGCAAAACAAACGCCAAAAACCGTTTAGAGTATTGGCAGCTAGAACTATTGGATATGATCGGGAAAATGGGGCTCGTGTTGGGTTGGAAGCGGCATACCGCAAAGAGCTTCGTGGTGTAAGTGGTAAACGCTTAGAAAAGAAAATTGCAGGTGGTACTTGGATGCCATTGAGCGATTCGGATGATATTGAACCTCAAGATGGCTATGACTTGGTTACTACCATTGATATTAATATTCAAGATGTAGCAGAAGCTGCATTATTGCGTCAACTGGAAGAGCAACAAGCTGCTTATGGCTGCGTGGTGTTAATGGAGGTGGAAACCGGTGAGATTCGTGCTATTGCCAATTTGTCAAAAGGAGCCGATGGTAGCTATAAGGAGCGTTATAATTATGCTATCGGAGCAGCAACTGAGCCGGGCTCTACTATTAAGCTAGCTTCTTGGATGGCTTTGTTGGAAGATGGTCATGTGGATTTAGATGATAAAATTCAAACAGGTAACGGTAAGCATGTTTTCTACAAAACCACTATGTATGATTCGCATGAAGGAGGTTTTGGAGAGATTACTGTAAAAGAAGCATTTGCTAAATCCTCCAATATTGCCATTGCCTCTACGGTGGAAAAGTATTACAAATCTGATCCTCAAAAATTCATAAACCATTTGTATCAAATGCGCCTCAACCAAAAGTTGGGTGTGGAAATTAATGGAGAAGGTACTCCTTATATAAAGAGTAGAAACGACTCTTCTTGGTCGGGTTTATCGTTACCATGGATTTCTCACGGATATGAATTGGAACTTACTCCGCTTCAAATTTTGACTTTTTACAATGCCGTAGCTAATGATGGAAAGATGATGAAGCCCATGTTCGCTAAATCAATCACTAATTATGGAGATGTGGTTACCGAGTATAAGCCGGTGGTGTTAAAAAAATCAGTGGCTAGCAAAGAAACCATTGTTAAGGCAAAAGAAATGTTAGAAGCGGTGGTGACAGATGGAACTGCTAAAAATCTGCAAAATGCTTCTTTTTCTATTGCAGGAAAAACAGGTACAGCGCAAATTTCAAAAGGGTCTTCCGGATACAAAGGTCGTAAGTCTTACCAGGCTTCTTTTTGTGGATATTTCCCGGCCGATAAGCCACTGTACTCCTGTATAGTGGTGGTAAACGCGCCAAGTAAAAATGTGTATTACGGTAACCTGGTTGCGGGTCCAATCTTTAAAGAAATCGCCAATAAAGTGTATTCCACCAGTTTGAATGCTCAAGAGGAGTTGTTGGTTCAGGAGTCTACATCACACCGGCCAAGAATCCCGATTTCTAAAAATGGTAATTACGATGATTTGTCAAGAGTTTATTCGGAGTTGAATGTGCCATTTACTTCTCATGAAAATGCCCAATGGGTACAGGTGAGTACGGGTAAAGATTCTGTTTCAATTCAGTCAAAGCACCATCCAGAAAATTTGGTACCAAATGTTGTGGGTATGGACGTGGAAGACGCGGTTTACCTACTAGAAAACAAAGGGATTCAAGTCGAAATTGAAGGTCGTGGAGTGGTAAAATCTCAATCCGTTTCTCCTGGAAATCAAATTCTAGGAAGAGGGTTTAAAATAAAATTAAGTCTAGCGTGAAATTGCTTAAAGACATATTGTACAGATCTCGTATAAAAGAGGTGAAGGGAACTACCAATTTAGCCATTGAAAAGGTATGTTTCGATTCTCGAGAGGTGGATAAATTCTCGGTTTTTGTTGCGGTAGCTGGTACGATGGTAAATGGTCATCATTACATTGATAAAGCCATTGAACTTGGAGCCGTAGCCATAGTTTGTGAGGCTTTTCCAGATACTATTTTAGAAAATATAACCTACGTAAAGGTGAGCAGTAGTTCGGAGTCATTGGCTCATATTGCAGCAAATTTTTACGATAACCCTTCCAAAAAACTGAAGGTAATTGGGGTTACAGGAACTAATGGTAAAACCAGTATTGTTACCATGTTGTTTGAGTTGTTTACCAATTTAGGTTACCAGTGCGGAATGTTGTCTACAGTAGTAAATCGAATTGGTGAAAGAGAAATTAAATCAACTCATACAACAAGTGATGCGGTAAAAGTAAATGAGCTTATTGCTGAAATGGTGGATGATGGCTGTGACTATTGTTTTATGGAAGTGAGCTCTCATGCTTTGGAACAGCATAGAGTGGAAGGGGTTGAATTTGCACAAGCGGTATTCACCAATATCACACATGACCATTTAGATTATCACGGAACTTTCAACAATTATATTTCGGCTAAGCGAAAACTATTTACCTCCTTATCTAAAGATGCGGTGGCTATCTTTAATAAAGATGATCGCCATTGGCAAGATATGACTGCAGGAACCGTGGCTACAAAGCGCTACTATTCTTTAAAGTCTATAGCCGATTATAAAGGTAAAATCATAGAGAATCAATTTGATGGTTTGCAGCTTCAATTTAATGGTCATGAAGTTTGGACTCAATTAATGGGGGAGTTTAACGCCTCTAATTTATTGGCCCTTTTTGGAGTGGCCTTAGCCGCAGGGCAAGATGAAATTGAGGTGTTAACAGAGTTGTCAAAATTGAAACCGGCACCAGGTAGATTTCAGCAAATTAAATCAGATAATGGGGTGATTGGAATTGTGGATTATGCGCACACACCCGATGCCTTAAGTAATGTTTTAGACACCATTGGTAAAATAAGAACGGGTAACGAAAAAGTAATTACTGTAGTGGGTTGTGGTGGAGATCGAGATCGTACCAAACGACCTAAAATGGCGCAAATAGCTACAAAACTTAGTGATCAAGCTATTATCACATCCGATAATCCAAGAACAGAAGATCCACAAGAAATTATTAACGAGATGATTGCTGGTTTGGACCCAATTCAAGCTAGAAAGTCATTATCCATTTTAGATAGAGAACAAGCTATTAAAACAGCTGCTGCTCTTGCAGAACCGGGTGATATTATTCTGGTTGCAGGCAAGGGGCATGAAACATATCAAGAAATTAATGGAGTTAAGCATCATTTTGATGATGTAGAAACTTTACAAAACCTTTTAAATCCAACAAAACAATAATGCTGTACTATTTATTTGAATATCTACAAGAAGCAGGAATTCCAGGGTCGGGTTTATTCCAGTATATATCATTTAGAGCGGCAATGGCCATTGTGGTTTCATTGCTGATTTCCATGGTGTTCGGTGGGCGTATAATAAAACTTATTCAAGCACAGCAGGTAGGTGAGTCGGTTAGAGATTTGGGCCTAGATGGTCAAATGGAGAAAGCAGGCACGCCAACAATGGGTGGGTTAATTATTCTAGCTTCTATCCTTATCCCAACGCTGTTGTTTGCTAAGCTAGATAATGTGTATGTCATCCTATTATTGGTTTCTACCGTTTGGCTGGGAGCAATAGGATTTATTGATGATTACATAAAGGTTTTCAAAAAGAACAAAGAAGGCCTGAGTGGGCGATTTAAAATTGTTGGCCAAATTGGAATAGGCATAATTGTAGGTTCGGTTCTTTATTTCAATGAGGATGTAACCGTAAAAACTAAGGTAGCAAACGGAGCAACAAATGTGGCTCAAGCGGAGGTAGGAAATCTAACTAAAGATGAAGCGGCAAATGCATTTGTTTGGAAAGAGATTCAATCTACAAAAACAACCATTCCATTCGTAAAGAACAATGAGTTTGATTACAAGTGGTTCTTGTCTTGGTTAAGTAAAGATCTTTTAAAATATACCTGGGTTATTTATATCCTAGTGGTTATTGTGGTAATTACTGCAATGTCTAACGGAGCTAATATGACTGACGGCATTGATGGGCTCGCAGCCGGAACCTCGGCCATTATTGGGGTGGCAATTGCCGTGTTCGCTTTTGTTTCGGGTAATCAATTTTTTGCCGATTATTTGAATGTAATGTACATACCCGATAGTGGGGAGATTGTAATATTCTCAGCCGCTTTTGTTGGGGCAGCCGTTGGATTTATTTGGTACAACTCTTTTCCGGCACAAGTTTTTATGGGCGACACGGGCTCGCTGGCTCTTGGTGGTATCATAGCAGTAATGTCTTTGGCGGTAAGAAAAGAATTAATACTACCTCTTTTGGCGGGTATATTCTTAGCCGAGAATATGTCGGTTATGCTGCAAGTAGGGTATTTCAAATACACCAAAAAGAAATATGGTGAAGGCCGAAGAATCTTCTTAATGGCACCACTACATCATCATTATCAGAAAAAAGGAATTCACGAATCAAAGATTGTTTCACGCTTTTGGATTGTGGGCATAATGCTCATGGTACTCAGCATTGTTACACTTAAAATTAGATAAAAATCGTGGGTGAGATTGTCATATTAGGTGGCGGTGAAAGTGGAACTGGTGCAGCTCTGCTTGCACAGTCTAAAGGTTTCCAAGTTTTTGTGTCCGACTTGGGGATGATAAAAGAGGATTACAAGAAAGTTCTTTCAAATGCAAAAATACCGTTCGAAGAAGGCGGTCATACAAAAGAGCGGGTTTTAGCCGCTCAAGAAATAGTGAAGAGTCCAGGAATTCCAGATACGGTTGCTTTGATAAAACAACTGGATGAACAAGGAACATCGGTAGTAGATGAAATTGAATTTGCAGCCAGGTATACCAACGGAAAAATTATTGGTATTACTGGAAGCAATGGAAAAACTACTACCACTCTTCTTACTTATGAAACGCTTAAAAAAGCGGGGTTAAATGTAGGTTTAGCTGGTAACATAGGTCATAGTATGGCAGCTCAAATTGTGGAAGGAGATAAAGATTATTGGGTCTTGGAACTAAGCAGCTTCCAATTAGATAGAATGTACAAAACAGTCATTCATATCGCGGCCATTATCAATATCACACCAGATCATTTAGATCGATACAATTACGAATTTGACAATTATGTAAAGTCCAAATTCAGAATACTTCAAAATCAAACCGAACAGGATTACTTCATCTATTTCGCAGATGATGAAGTGATACAAAACGAAATACATAATAACACACCACTAGCAAATAAATACGGCTTTTCGCTAAAGACACCTCAGGTCAAAGGCGCATGGTTAGAAAACGAAGAAATTAATATTAACATAAAGGGTAATTTAAAAATGAGCATCCAAAAATTAGCGCTTCAAGGGAAGCACAACCTAAACAACACAATGGCAGCGTCCATTATTTCTCAAGTACTAGATATCCGAAAGGATGTTGTACGTGAGAGTATGTCAGATTTTCAAAACGTAGAGCACCGTTTAGAAAACTTTATGACCATATCCCACGTGGATTATATCAATGATTCAAAAGCAACTAATGTAAATTCTACATGGTATGCGTTAGAGTCAATGTCGCAACCCACAGCTTGGATTGTAGGTGGTGTAGATAAAGGAAACGACTACACACAGTTAACCGAATTGGTTAAAGACAAAGTTAAATTCATCATTGCTTTAGGTAAAGATGTAGAAAAAATTCACGCTGCGTTTGGCGGTCTTGTAGAGGTGTATAATGCCGAAGATATGGGTGAAGCTGTAGGAATTGCGTATAGATTTACTACAAAAGGTGATGCTGTATTGTTGTCGCCATGTTGCGCTAGTTTCGATATGTTCGAAAACTATGAACAACGTGGAAATTCATTTAAAGATTTAGTGAGAAGCCTATAGGTTCTAATACTTACTTGTTGTGGTAGATAAAATGTTTAAATATCTTGGTGGGGATCGTGCCATTTGGGTGGTCGTAATGTTTAAAGCGTTACTGTCATTGCTATTGGTGTATAGTTCCATTGTTACTTTAGCGTACAAATACCAGGGTGGAAATACATTTTATTACGTAGTGAAACACGGCACATTTGTGCTTTCGGGTTTTGCAATAATTTATTTAGTTCATCGCATTAATTACCGATACTTCTCCAGGATTGCTCAGTTCTTGGTTTGGTTTGTTGTTCCCTTGCTTTTGCTCACTTTGGTAATGGGTAACAACATTAATAATGCGAGTCGTTGGTTAACAATTCCCATAATTAACCAAAGTTTTCAAACCTCTGATTTAGCGAAGATTGCCCTTATCATGTATATCGCTAGGTTTTTGGCTATCAAGAAAGATGCATTGAACGATTTTAGTGGAACCTTCCTACCTGTAATGGGGGTGGTTTTATTAGTGGTAGGGCTCATTCTACCTGCTAATTTATCTACGGCCTTGGTTTTATTCATGTTAAGTATGATGCTCATGTTTATGGCTGGAGTAAGTTTAAAAAGCTTGTTATCTGTAATTCCTGTAGGTTTAATTGGCTTATTAATGGTGGTGGCGGTGTATAAAGTTAGCCCAGAAACGTTTCCAAGATTTCAAACATGGGAAGCTCGTATTGAACGTTTTTTTACGGGGGTAGAAGATGCTAACGGAAATTACCAAGCCGACCAAGCAAAAATTGCTATTGCTACTGGAGGTGTTTTTGGAAAAGGACCTGGAAATAGTACACAAAGAAATTTCCTGCCCAGTTCATTCTCTGATTTTATTTATGCCATTGTAATTGAAGAATACGGCTTTGTAGGAGGTATGGGAATGGTGTTTTTGTATTTAATACTCTTATATCGGTCCATAAAAATTGTACAAAAAGCAAAGGGTAGTTTTGCGGCTAATTTAGTGTTAGGGTTGAGCTTTGGTTTAGTAATTCAAGGCTTAATTAATATGATGGTAAATGTGAATCTCTTACCCGTAACTGGACAAACCTTGCCTCTAGTAAGTATGGGAGGAACATCTATGTGGTTTACCTCTATTGCAGTTGGAATTATTTTGAGTGTAAGTAGAGCGGTAGAGCAAGAAAATATAGAGGTAGAAAAAGTAGTTGAACCAAAACACGGAAGAAAATTATGAAAAAGCTAAAGGTTTTGGTTAGTGGTGGTGGTACTGGAGGACATATTTTTCCGGCTATTGCTATTGCGAATGCTATTAAAGATATTCATCCAGATTCAGAATTTCTTTTTGTAGGAGCAGAAGGAAAAATGGAAATGGAAAAAGTACCGGCAGCTGGCTTCAATATTGAAGGGCTCTGGATTAGTGGTTTTAATCGTAGTTTGAGTTTAAGCAACTTAATGTTTCCTTTTAAGTTGATTTCAAGTATGCTTAAAGCGGGTAAAATTGTAAAAAAGTTTCAGCCTGATGTGGCTATTGGAACCGGAGGCTTTGCAAGTGGCCCAACTTTAAGGGTGGCTTCTCAAAAAGGAGTGCCGTGTGTTATTCAAGAACAAAACTCTTTTCCTGGGGTGACCAACAGAATTCTTTCTGGTAAGGCTAAAAGAATTTGTGTAGCTTATGATGGGATGGAAAAATACTTTCCATCAGAAAAGGTTTTATATACTGGAAATCCAGTAAGAAAGGAAGTGGTGCAAATTGAAGGAAAACGTGCAGAAGCCGAGAAGTTTTTCGGTTTGGACTCCACGAAGAAAACCCTACTTATTGTTGGAGGTAGTTTGGGTGCTCAATCGGTTAATAACGCGGTTTTAGCCAACCTTCAGGCGTTGGTAGATTTAGGAATTCAAATTGTTTGGCAAACCGGAAAAACAAGTTACCAGGAAATAAGTGAAGCGGCAAAGCCGTTTGAAAATAAAGGAGTTCATGTAATGGAATTCATTTTTAAAATGGATTTAGGTTATGCCGCTGCCGATATGGTGATTTCTAGGGCTGGCGCCATTGCGGTATCAGAATTAGAGCTAGTAGGGAAACCAACAATTTTAGTTCCGTTTCCATTTGCTGCAGAAGACCATCAAACCAAAAATGCCATGTCTTTGGTAGATAAAGGAGCGGCTATTTTGGTGAAGGATTCCGATGTGAATCCGGGTCTTTTAAATGCCGTTGAAAAATTAGTGAGCCATCCAGAAATGGTTAAATCACTTACCGATAATATAAAAAAAATGGGAATGCCAGATGCGGCAAACCATATTGCAAAAGAAGTATTGAGTCTAGTAAAATGATGAAATTGGCCAACATATCTACCGTGTATTTTCTCGGTGTAGGCGGAATTGGAATGAGTGCTTTAGCGCGTTATTTCAAACTGCATGGTTGTGCTGTTTCGGGTTATGATAAAACCAAAACACCTTTAACTTCTACATTAGAAAAAGAAGGTATTGCTATTCATTATTCACCCGATTCAAAATTAATTCCATCCAGTACTGATTTAGTGGTGTATACACCCGCGGTTTCTGCTACTAATCCAGAATGGGAGGCTATTCAAAAAATGGATGTAGCTACTATGAAACGTGCAGAGGTTTTAGGGTTAATTAGCAATTCTGGTAATTGCCTAGCGGTAGCTGGTACACATGGTAAAACAACCACTAGTGCTATTTTATCGCATATTTTTAAAACTCATTTTGCCGAAGTAAATGCATTTGTAGGGGGTATTTTAAGTAATTATCAAACCAACTTTTTGTATAGCGAAAACACAAATAATTTTGTGGTAGAAGCGGATGAGTTTGATCGTTCATTTTTGCATTTAGAACCCAATTTTGCGGTGATCAATTCAGTAGATGCGGATCATCTAGATATTTATGGCAAAGCAGATGCATTGATAGATAGTTTTCAAGAGTTTGCCAAAAAAATTAGACCTGGTGGCGCTTTAATTAAGAACGTAAATATTCAGGAATCGTTTAAGGTACAAGATGTAAAATTGTACACTTTCGGTATAGATTGTGAAGCAGATTTTAGCGCGTCTAACGTGAAAGTAATAAATGGTCAATATCATTTTAATTATCATCATTCCAGTGGTACGGGACAGAAAATGGTTCTCTCATTACCTGGTGTACATAATGTAGAGAATGCGGTGGCCGCTTCGGCTATTGCCACACTTTGTGGAATATCAGATGAAGAAATTGCAAAAGCGATTCATTCATTCTCTGGGGTAAAGCGCAGGTTCGAAATTACCAGAAATCAAAATGGGTTAACGTATGTAGATGACTATGCGCACCATCCTACTGAAATAGCTAAGGTTTTAGAATCGGCTAGAGAAATGTATGCAGGCAAAAAACTGTCGGTAATATTTCAGCCTCATCTGTACTCACGCACACGCGATTTTGAAGGAGATTTTGCTAAGGAATTATCCAAATTTGATGAAGTGTTGTTGTTAGATATTTATCCAGCTAGAGAGTTGCCAATAGAAGGGGTGACATCTGAACGATTATTGTCTAAGATTACGAATAAAAACAAAACAATCATTGAAAAAAGTGCAGTGATTGAATACATAAAAAACAACCAAATCGAGGTGTTGTTTACCTTGGGAGCAGGAGATATAGATACGTTAGTGGAACCAATTAAAGCGCTTGTAACAGCATGAAGAAGTTCAAGAACATAGCATTGGTGATTTTTTCATTCCTAGCATTAATTGCTATTGTAGGGATGGCAGAAACAGAGCGTAGAGACTTGAAATTCGATGAATTAAAAGTGAAAATTGACGTTAGTGACGGTAATTATTTTGTAGATGAATTGGATATTGAAAGCCAGGTTTTTGCTAAAGGATATCAAACCGGAAAGGAGCCCATATTAAATATTGACTTACGGTTGTTAGAAAGTCAGTTTGATGCTATGCCATCTGTAAAGAAGGCTGAAGTATATTCCACTTTAAACGGAAAGTTAAGAGTAGACATAAAACAAAGAACGCCAATTGCACGGGTGTTTACTAGAACCAGTAGTTTTTACTTGGATAAAGCGGGTTATGTAATGCCTTTGTCTGATAAGTATACGGCTAAGGTCCCCGTAGTAAATGGCGATTTAAATATAGATTACTCGGTGGTAGAAGGTCAAAATTTTGCCGAACCGAATGAATTAATGAAAACAAACTTTGAGTCAAGAAAATTGCATGAAGCTTTTTTGTTGGCAAAGAAATTTAAAGAAGTGCCATTTTGGGATGCGCAGTTCAAACAAATTTATTTTAAGACAGATGGAGATATTGAACTCATACCTGCCGTTGGAAACCACGTTATTCTTATTGATGGGGTAACCAACGTAGAGGAATCGTTAACCAAGTTAATGATTCTGTATAAGGAAGGGTTAAGTAAAACCGGATGGAATAATTACAGAGTAATAAACCTCAAGTATAAAGATCAAATTGTGTGTATAAAACGATAACTATGGAACAGACAAGACATAAAGAAATCGTAGCAGGTGTAGATATTGGTACAACCAAAATCGTAGCCATTATTGGAACTATTAACGAACACGGCAAACTCGAAATTTTGGGTATGTCTAAAACCGAATCGTTAGGTGTAAGTAGAGGCGTGGTAACGCATATTACCCAAACCATTGATGCTATTCAAAAAGTAATGCGCGAAGCAGAAGAAATTGCGGGTTATGAAATAGGGAAGGTAAACGTAGGTATTGCGGGTCAGCATATTCGTAGTATTCAGCACAGCGGTAGTAGAATGCGTGAAAACATTGAAACCGAAATTACTCAAGTAGATATTAATAAGCTTATCAAGGAGATGTACAAGCTTGTGATGCTTCCGGGCGAAAAGGTAATTGATGTACTTCCTCAAGATTTTACGGTAGATAACGAAAAAGGAATTCACGACCCAATTGGGATGGCAGGTGTTCGTTTAGAAGCTAATTTCCATATTATTACGGGGAATATTGCTGCCGCTAAAAATATTGTGAAGTGTGTTGCTGGTGCCGATATGGAAGTGGAAAACTTGATTTTAGAACCTTTAGCTTCTGCCGATGCCGTATTGAGCAAAGAGGAAAAAGAAGCAGGTGTAGTACTGGTTGATATAGGTGGTGGTACTACCGATGTGGCTATTTTTAAAGAAGGTATTATCCGTCACACAGCGGTAATTCCATTTGGAGGTAACATTATTACTGAGGATATTAAGCATGGCTGTTCAATTATTAAAAGTCAGGCAGAACAATTGAAAGTTAAATTTGGTAGCGCCTTGTCTGAAACCGCTTCCGCTAACGAAATTGTGTCTATCCCTGGTTTAAGAGGTCGTGAGCCTAAAGAAATTTCTTTAGTCAACTTAGCAAGTATTATTCAATCTCGAGTAGAGGAAATTATTGAGCAGGTATATTATGAAATCCGTAATTCTGGACTAGAAAAACAACTAATTGCTGGTATTGTAGTTACGGGAGGAGGTTCTCAACTACGTAATATTACACAGTTATTTGAGTTCTTAACAGGTATGGATACTAGAATTGGTTATCCTACAGAACATTTAGCAAATGGTGCAGAAGACATTACAAGTCCGATGTATTCTACAGGTGTTGGTCTAATCCTAAAAGGGTTTGAGCGTTTGCAAACTAGCACGGATGAAACTCAGTCTGCCGTTAAGCAGCCTATTGATCAAGTAGAGCAGCCAGCTAAAAAGTCAGGGATGAATAACTTTTTAGATATGATTAAAAAAACGTCTGATTCATTTTTTACAGATTTAACAGACTAATCTTAATAAACTGGGTGATAAATCTCAGAAATGCGTTAAAATTTCAACCATTTTTGTTAAAGAAGTACCCATACTTTGAATAACATAACAAATTAGAATAATATGGAATTTAACTTGCCAAAAGGAAAACCGTCAATTATTAAGGTAATTGGAGTAGGTGGTGGAGGTAGCAATGCTGTTAACCACATGTTCTCTCAAGGAATTAAAGGTGTAGATTTTTTAATCTGTAATACCGATCAGCAAGCTTTAGATATCAGCCCAGTTGGTGAAAAACTTCAATTAGGAGGAACACTAACCGAAGGAATGGGTGCGGGTTCCATCCCAGATGTAGGTCGTAATGCAGCTATTGAATCTGCAGACGACATTCAAAAAATATTCGATCCGGAAACACGAATGGTTTTTATCACTGCCGGAATGGGTGGGGGTACTGGAACTGGTGCAGCTCCAATTATTGCAACTGCAGCACGTGAAATGGGTATTTTAACGGTGGGTATTGTAACGCTTCCATTCATTTTTGAAGGAAGAAAACGTAAGCAACAAGCCGAAAAAGGAATTGAAGAACTTAGAGGTGCGGTTGACACTTTGCTAATCATTAATAATGATAAGCTACGTCAAATGTTTGGTAACCTTAAAATGAGCGAAGTGTTTGCTCAAGCAGATAATGTTTTGACTATTGCTGCCAAAGGAATTGCGGAGATCATTACGCGTACCGGTCACATCAACGTTGATTTCCAAGATGTTTCTACCGTTATGAGAAATAGCGGTGTGGCTGTCATGGGTGC
>JBMYWA010000060.1:0-14817 GCA_049606935.1 Salibacteraceae bacterium | reverse complement strand
GCGGGATCATTAAATAGTAAGCCACTTTCTGATTGTGGCGCATAATAGTTATCTACTTTATAGAAAAACTCGGCCGTTTCACTTAACACTACAAAACCATGAGCAAAACCTCTGGGCACGAATAATTGCTTTTTGTTTTCATGACTTAACTCTACAGCCACGTGCTCGCCATAAGTTTCAGACCCAGGTCTAACATCTACCGCAACATCTAGTACCTTACCAGATAAAACTCTAACCAATTTAGCTTGTGCATCTTTACCTGTTTGCAAATGAAGTCCTCGCAATACACCGTAACTAGAAAATGATTGATTATCTTGAATAAAATCGACCTCATAACCAATGGCTTCATTAAACTTTTTGAAATTAAAGCTTTCTAAAAAGTATCCACGTTTATCCCCAAAAATTTTTGGCTCAATTACAAAACAACCCTTTAATTTGGTTTCAATAAAATTCATTTATCTATCTAAAATATTTAACAAATATTTTCCATACCCACTCTTAACCAAGGGAGTAGCAACAGCTATTAATTGTTTAGCATCAATATAGCCCATTCTGTAAGCCACTTCTTCAATAGCCCCAATTTTAAGCCCCTGCCTATCTTCAATAACCCGAACAAATTCACCGGCTTGCATTAAAGATTGAAATGTGCCGGTATCCAACCAGGCCGTTCCTCTATCCAGTACAGACACTTTTAACTTACCTCGTTTTAAGTATTCTTGGTTAACAGTTGTAATTTCCAATTCACCTCGGTTACTGGGCTTAATGCTTTTGGCTATCTCAACCACATCGTTATCGTAAAAATAAAGGCCAGGGACCGCAAAGTTAGACTTTGGATTTTCTGGTTTCTCATCAATAGAAAGTACAGACCCATCGGTATCAAAATCTACCACACCATATCTTTCTGGATCGTTCACATAATAGGCATATACCACCCCTCCATCCGGATCATTGTTTCCTTGTAGAATTTTACTCATTCCAGAACCATAAAAAATATTATCTCCTAAAACCAAGGCCACTTTATCCTTCCCAATGAATTTCTCTCCAATAATAAAGGCTTGAGCCAAGCCATCTGGCGAAGGCTGAACCTCATACTCTATGCGGCAGCCCAATTGGGAGCCATTGCCCAAAAGCTTTTTAAAAAAAGGTAAATCATGAGGAGTTGAAATTATCAAAATTTCGTTTATTCCAGCAAGCATCAACGTACTTAAGGGATAATAGATCATGGGCTTATCATAAATAGGCATCATTTGCTTACTCATGGCTAGTGTAAGAGGATGCAATCTAGTTCCCGACCCTCCGGCTAATATAATTCCTTTCATAAATTGGAAATCAATTATTAAAAAAACGAAAATAGGTTAATGTAAACAAGCCAACAAGAACACTATTCCACAAAAAAAGGGAAACATTTTCATGTTTCCCTTAAAAAATATGTTGCTCGTATTTAGTAGGCATTCTCTTCGCCCTTGGCCCCATTCACAAGAGTTTTGTAAATGATTTTTAAATCTAAAAAGAAGTTCCAATTTTCAATATAAAAACGGTCTAAAGTAATTCTTCCTTTAATTTCATGCTTAGTTTTTGTCTCCCCTCTAAACCCCATGGTTTGAGCTAAGCCCGTAATTCCGGGTTTCACATAATGACGAAGCATATATCGGTCAACAATACTTGAAAACTCCATGGTATGCTGCACCATGTGCGGCCTTGGACCAACTACCGACATATCTCCTAAAAAAACATTAATAAATTGAGGCAGTTCATCAATACTTGTTTTGCGAATGAAGGCTCCCACTTTTGTGATTCTTGCATCGCCTTTAGTGGCTTGTTTAGAGTTTGAAACTGAATTAACCGTCATAGATCTAAACTTGTAGCAATAAAAGTCTTCATTGTTAATTCCAGAACGTTTCTGTTTAAACAATAATGGGCCTTTTGACTCCCATTTAATAATTAAAGCCATAAGAGGCATTAACCAAGATAAAATGCCAACAATTACCAAAGATGAAAACACAATATCAAAACCTCTCTTTATGGAGGAGTTTACAATATCGTCTAATGCAATTTCTCGATGTACTAACACGGGTTGAAAACCAATGTAATCCAACTTCAAATTACTCGCGAAAAAACCCGAGAAATTTGGCACTACTCTGATTTTCACCATATTATTATCTGCAAAATCGACTATTTCATTAAATTGATGATTAGAAAACGTACCTGCAGAAATAAACACTTCATTAATTTCTTCTGAAATTGAAAGGCTTTTGAACTCTTCTAAATTAAATTTAGAGAATGGAATTATTGCCTTTAAGCGATAGCCTAACTCACTTGAATTGTTAAATGTTTTAGAAAGGTTTTTAGTATCTGGCGTTTCTCCTAAAATCAAAACATTTCTGAAGTTTCTACCTAATGATCGATAGCGTTTCATCATTTTGATAGAAACCAATCTAAACAAAGCTATACTTACCAGAAATGTAGCGTGTAAGGAAAAATAGAAGCTTAAATTCAAATCAGGCCCAAAAATAACATGCTGCAACATGATGTTGGTACCTAAGAAAATAAATGCCAATCGGGTCACATCTCGTAACGTTTTTGGAATTCTAGAGAACCTCCTTACCCGATATGATCCAAATAGATATATAGAAATGAACCATGCTAATAAGGAAACCAAAACATTTTGGGCTAAGGTATCAAAGCCACCCAACCGCGTTAAAGCAAGCCAAATAACCTCTAGAATAATTATATCCAGAAGTATTTGTAATGGGAATAAAAATTTTGAATATTTCATTTTATTTTATGTATGGCAAACGTGTTAAGTGTGTGGGCTAAACGCATGCTGTTTTCACTTATTTTTTGTAATTACAAGCTAGACGATGAAATGGCAGAAAAGGTTGGGTGTTTTAATTTATTTCTATTAATTCATTCAATCTTTTTGAAAACCGCTCGAGAATAACGTTCTGAGTGAAATTGTCTAAAACAAATTTCCTAGCGTTTATTCCATGTTGATTTTTCAAAATTTCGTTTGCAGAATAGTCATGGATAACATTACATATTTGATTTAAAGCTCCACTACCAATAAAAAATCCGCCAGAAGAAGTTTCAAATGCTGAGCAAACTTCAGATTTGGAATTACCCGTAACTAGAGACGGAACTGAACTTGCCATCATTCCAAGAATCTTTGAAGGCATTACAGTATCTACAACATCATTCTTTTGAAACAAAACATGTAAATCTGCCGAGCACAATAGGTTGTTCAAATCCGAGTACGGTACTGGATTATGAAAACTCACATTATTATTGTTTTTTAATTTGTTGGCTAATTTATCGCGTGTTGCTCCCGCTCCAACTATAACAAACTGGATGTTTTTATTATCTTCAAATTGTTTCACTACCCGAACAAATAAATCCCAATCCTGTTTTCCGCCAATATTTCCAGAGTATAAAACGTTGAACTTTCCATTATTCAAAAAAGGATGTTTTTCATAACTATTAGGATTAATAAATTCCTCATCAACCCAATTAGGAAAAAAGAAATTTTGTACCGTAGTTTTAGACTCTAATTGCCGTAGCATTCCATTACTTATAGTACTTACCAGATCTGCCTTATCTAATATAGATTTTTCTAGCTTAAATAAAGCCGAAGCAGCCAAGTTCATCGCTCCCTTTTTGGTTGTTAGCCCTGACTCAAAAGCAGCATCAAACTCAAAATCTTGTATATGAATCCAATGTTTGGCCTTCATTTTCTTTGCTAACTTATTTCCTAACCAAGACGAGCTGGTATAAGGTATTATGGATATCACAACATCTGTTTTTTTCAGTTTCCCCAAGTGAAACCAGTTTCCGAGAGTGAAATCTACAATTTGAATAGATCTATTAATGAAAGTTGGGTCTTTGGGTACAAACTGTTTATAGCGATGCACTTTTACTCCATTCAATTCTTCAACAAAATAATTGGGTTTGTTTTGATAGTCTTCGGCTATTTCCCAGTTAGGGTAATAAGGGAAACCAGCAACCACCTGCACTTTCCAGCCATTTCGAACCAAATGTGCTGCCATTTGAGAACTGTATAAACCAATAGCAGTATCTTCAGGGGCGTAGTTTAAACTGATTAAAGTTATGCTTGGTTTGGTCATCTTTCACGTTGAAATTTTGCAGGACTACCTGTGTAAATTCCAGGTCTTTCTAAGTTTTTAAAAACACTACTTCTTGCTCCTACTACTATTCTTTTATCAATAGTTATTCCTGGCGCAACATAAACGTCAGTTGCAAGCCAACACTCATCCTTTATTGTGATTTTTTTCGCATAAATAGGGAATTTTTCATCCTTATAGTCGTGAGAACCTGTACATAAATACGACTTTTGCGAAATCACCACATTTTCTCCAATTTCAATTTCACCTAAACTATACAACTCCACTCCATCTCCAATCCAGCTGTAATTACCTATAGAAACTTTCCAGGGGTAGGTAATTTTTACATCAGGCCGAATAATAACGTTTTCACCAATTTTTGCCCCGAAGAATCTTAACAAAAATCTTCGCCATCCGTAAAGAAATTGAGGTGACCAAGCAAACAAACTAGCTTGGACCATCCACCATAATTGAACAACAATGGGAGAACGACCACGAAAACCTTCTGGGTTTTTGTATTTAGTTAAATCTTGAACTTTCATTATTAATCTTCTATTCTTTTCTGGTAACCATAATCTCTCATTAAAACAGTTTCTATTGAAATATTATCAGTTTTAGCTATATTTCTAACCTCGTAAATTTTCGTATCTACCAAAAAACGGTACCAAAACCCTTGAAGAAAATGCCAAATCAATCCTTGTTTACCATCTAAAAATCCTAATTTCAAAAAGTACCTCCAACTGAAGTATATTAATGGACGTACAAACAAAGGCAGTCTGGCATATTTATATTTTAGAAACCTCTTACGTTCTTCTTGGGTACCAAAAAGAGAGGGAACAACTTTTAAGCTTTTACCAGTAATCAATAAATCTATTGCTTCCCTTGAGGCGTATGAATTGTGTTTATCTGTCCACCATGAAATTCCATTCAAATTATCATCTACCAAATCATTTGAGAACTTTAAAGTATTCCCATATCTCAACAAAACATGCTCATCCATCCATCTTTCTTCAATAACGCCTGCCTTAAACTCCCAAATCCTTAGTAACCACTCTGGGTATTTGGCTCCGTGTTTAATCCACTTACCTTTAAAATGCATTCTACGTTTTATGTAAATTCCGGTAATATCACTCGGGATTTTGTCCAACTTATTCTGAATTTCGGTTTCTAATTCTGGTAATATATACTCATCAGAATCCATTCGCATCACCCATTTAGTTTTAATTGGACAATTATCTAACCCCCATTGAAATTGTTTAGCATAATTAATCCAAGGATTTGAATAAACCTTAGCTCCGTGTTCCTGCGCGATACTAACAGTGTTATCCGTTGAGAAAGAATCAACAATAAATATTTCAGCTGCAATTGATTTAAGAGAAATTAAACAGCGTGCAATATGTTTTTCTTCATTATAGGTTAAAATTAAGACCGAAATATTTTTCTTACTGGACTCCATCAATTACTATTTTTTCTACTTCATTAATCCTAATTGGACTTAATTTTTCCCTTGGTTTTACTATCATAATTAATCCCATTGCGAACACCGCAAAAATGCTATTTATTGAAGAAATTGATATTGAATTCAAAAATAAAACACCAATAATTGCCCAAATATACCTATTCGGAAAACCAGATACTTTGAACATCTTATACACTCCAAAAAACAACAATATCAAACCCAAAAAACCATGATCTAAGATTACACGTAATATAAATGAATGTAACACCACAGAATAGCAATCTCCAGTTCCAGAAAAAGAAAACAAGCTTTGATAATATGATAATTTTCCACAATTCTCAATACTCAAGGGGGTAATTATTGGATTACCAAATAAATACTCCCATAAACCCCAGTTTTTTATCTCTGAAAAGAAAACAACCAAAAATCTAAATCTATCAATTTGTTCAATACCTCCTTCTGGAATTCTATTAATAAACTGCATTACAGCTAAACCAACTCCAACTAATATCAATGAAAAAACCCACCAATATTTTAGTTTTATGTATTCCCATTTAAAAAAAAGAATACCTAAAAGGAATATGAAGATGGCGGCACCTGACCTTGATGTAGAACTTATTGCAATGAAACCGCTTAATACCACATGTAGATAATTGATTTTTTCAGAAAACCGAATACTACCAATTAGCAGAATAGCCATAAAAAGCAATTCGAAATTATTTTCAATAAACAAAATGGGACGATAGGGAGTTGTCAAAATTGTAATGAGGTATTTAATTGAGAACATTATTAATAACCCTGAAAAAAATTTATCGAAAAACTCCTGTTTTATTACTTTTTTTCCTGCGAAAAAAAAGAGACAAAAAGCATAAAAAAATGCCAAAAACACAGTAAAATAATCAAAGAGATTAATTTTTTTTACCACCATCAGTACCAATGAATATAAAATGTACATGGCAAAAACTCCCCAAATTTCAAATACTTTTTTATTCACTCTCTTACCCAGAAAAAAAGTAAAGGCGAACATGGAAAGCACCAACATCTTCTTTACACTTACGATACTATCTTTTATTTCTAATGAAATAAAACCTGTAGCAAACATTAGCCCAAAAATTCCAATAAGGATAGTATGATATTTGTTAATTTTTAAAGGCATAAATAAATTTGTGCAAATGGTATCTTATTTTAAATAAAAAAAACTTAACCCTAGCTTTCCAAAACCTAAGGGATATTAAGTTCCTCATCAATTCACTTACCGATCTTTTTAATTCGTTACCATTATTTAGAGAATCAATTCCCTCTATATCAATAAGGTCCTTTTTTTCTCCCCTATTAATTTTGTATTCACGCAATAAATTAAGAGAAATAAACTTTACTGATTTGTAGTAAAAATGATTTCTAGGGTCGTAAATAATTTCACCTATTTGCTTCAAGTCATAATTTAAACGCTCATTATGGCAATCAATTTCCTTAAAACCCGTTGAAATCTCACGTTCCTTTCCATACAAAAAATCAACGTCTCTGGCAACCCTAATACCATACGCTGATAAACTTGCACTCCCATCGATACAAAAGTCATTAAGATCAAATAAACTATCCTTCTGCCACTGTACAAAATGACTCAATAATTTATTAAACCAATCATAGTTTTTAAACGTGAAGTGATTCAACCAATGTACAGAGTTATTATTAAATACCAGTCTTCCATATTTATACACCTCAGAATAAGTATCAGTAATATGCACAGAATGTTTCTTCACTGAAAATAAATCTCGAATTTCTTCCTTCAGAGCAATCATATCTTTGGAAGAATCCAAAAGAACAACCTTTACCTTACCATCCTTACTAAAGCACCATCTAGCTTTATTGTGTGCTCCAGCAAAGCGATCATCAAAGGAACCTACCCATGATTCATTTTCGTATAAACTTCGGATCAAATTAACCGATCCATTTTCCGATAAGTCAATTTCTTTGCGGTAAACAATTTTCCCATAAGACTTAATAATTGTATCAACCTCATTGTTATTATCATTTCCTCCGGTAGGCCATAAAAACATTAAGTACAAATCTTTTTGTTTTTGATTTATATACTCTAATGCCATTTCGTCCAAAAAATACTCCTTTAATCCCCCATTCTTAAAATATTGATAGTCGAAATTTGCTTCGCAGCTTTCAATCTCGGCAATTTGAATGGAATCATTAAAATAAATTGCAGTGGCAGTTCTATGGGCGCCATCCAAAATTACATTTCCAGTAGAAGCTGGTAAAATAACATCCTTTTTTATTCCCTCACTTTTAACGGAGTTAATCAGGTCATTAAACGAGTTAATGAAACCATCTTCTCCAATTTTACCAGACCCATCTGATTCAAAAAAGCCGTTAAATATTTCAATATGTTTTAAATATAATTCTTTGTAGAATTCAGCACCATGTGCAGATTCATAATATTTTATGTATAAAATCTTTGCAAGAAGGTCAAACCTCTCCGGGGTCAATAGATTTTGAGCGTCAATGGTTTTAATACTTGTTTCAGCTTCCATAATTTTATTCTTAAAATTATTTCCTAGTTTTTGTTCCAAAACACTCTTAGAAATTTTCATACTGAACACTTTTTTTTGAAATCCAAACAATATTAAATACTAATACGATATACGTCATACCAATCCCTAACAAAACACCTAATATTTGGTAGTATTGAATTAAAGGATAAAAAATAATTAAAGAAAAGACAGAAGTCAACAAATAGCCTTTAAACATAACCTTAGGCTTATTAATAGTAATGTGAAATATATTTAAAATGGAAAGGATAAACATAAAAACCAAAAAACCACTAAACCAAAATAAAATAAAAGCATATTCTACATATTCTGGTCCATATATAACAAGTAAGATTTGATCAGAAAAAACAATCAAAACCGACCCAAAAACTGCAGTTAATACGCTACCGAAAAGAAGTATTCTTTTAATAAAAAACACCAATCCGACAAAACCTTTTTCATGAAACACTTTGCCAGATTCAACTGGAATTACATTTTCCAACCCAAGTAAAAATAAATTATAAACTGAAACTATATTTTGAGAAAGCTTTAATATTCCAATTTGTATAGGTCCCAAAAGGATGGACGAAGCCACAAAAAACAAATTAATAGAGGACCATTTTAACATGCCAGATAGAACAAGCCATTTTCCAATCTCAAAATGCCGTATAACATCAATCTTAATTCTATGTAAATTGAATTTTGGCTTAACAAAAGTTGCACCAACGGCACCTCCAATAAATGCAGTAATTAAATAAACCAAGAATACCCCTTCAAGTTCAATGTCTTTAGAAGACATAATAAAGAAATAAATAATTACAATTCTTGGAATGTATGTCAAAAAATCAATCAATAACGCATTTTTAAATTGCTTTTTCATGAAAAACAATCTTCTTATAAAATCTTGCAAATGGTGGGTGAATACAACCACCGAGAATAAAGAAGAGATTAATAAAATTGAATAATTATTTACACTAGCTAAATAAATATTGCTAACTAAAAATGAGATCAATACAAAAGATAATGCCAAAGCCACCCCCATTACCAATAAAGTTCCTTCATATAATCTTTTATCCTTTTCTCCCGAAATTAAACTCATCATTGGCGAAACAATAGAAGCTACAAAAATGGTGTTTAAGAATAGTAGAATAAGCCAACAAGTGGTAAAAACTCCAAAGGCTTCTAACCCAATAACCCTAACTATCAAAAGAGCTGAAATAAAATTACTACCACTTACCAAACCTTGATCAATAAGTGAAATGTTGATAGACTTCAAGCTAGTCCCCTCAATGCGGAATTTTGTTTTTAACATTTGAACTCCTCCAAATCAGTTTTTTTCTCCACTTGAAATTTATTAAATAGAGATAGAAATATTGAAAAGGTAATGACACCATAAAACCTATCAAATATAGATTCTGTAAGATTGAAGATTAATGTAATTACTAAAAAATCGACAAGTAATTTATTTGACAATTTGCAGTCAATAATTGTTCTAATAAATGGTAGTAAGAAAAAAAACAACGCCACAATTCCGCCACTTAACAATACAAAAAAGAAATAATTATGTGTATTGTAGGACTCCGCCCAAACGCCAAGGTGATGCACATTATACTTAGCAAAACTGATAGAATGTTCTACAACGCCTCTACCAAAAAGAGGGTGCTCCAAAAAGCCCTCAAACGCACCATTTAAAAGTTTTAATCGAACCTGATCAGTACCCGTTAATTCATTATTTGAATAGTGATCAATAGCCGTACTAATTTTCTTAAAACTCCCCTTTATAGAAAAAAGCCCAATAAAAGCGATAGGAATCAACCAAAATAATTTTCCCTTTATTAGTTTAAAGAGTCTAACCGACCCCCACAACAGCAGAACAATTACAGCAATTTTCTTTTGAAAAACCAAAATAATAATACTGAAAAATATTATTAACAGCCATTTAAATCTATCAGTAATCAAATAATAACAAATTAAAATTGCAACAAATACCTGATAGCTAAAATAAGTCCCATGGAAATCAACATTAATAAGGGGGATTAATCCCCCTTCAAACACATCGTTTTTAGAACCCAATAAAGATAAAACCAGCATGGATTCAATAAGAATTACACCTACGTATACAAAAAAAATCGAGGTAAACGCCTGTTTAGAAAAGGTTGTTGATGCCAAAACTATTGGAACGATACCCAAAAAAAGCGAGCTTTCCAATCTTGTAAAGACTTCTGAAAATGGAGAGAAGAATAACGAAAAGATAATTAAGTACCAATAAAAAAAAGAAAACTCTGAAACTCTATTAAATTCAATACCATTTTTGACGATATTCAAAGCGCAAAACAAACTAACTGCCATAGAGGCAATAGCAAAATCAAAAAGAGGAAACATCATTAAAATGATTCCAAAAACATAAACCATTATGTTAAGGGAGAAAAACTTTTTGAGACTCTCCATTTAAAGAAAAAAGTTAACCACAGTACCAATCATACATCATTGAAATACCCTGTTGCAATTCAACCGAATATTTCCACCCTAAGGATTCTAGTTTTGAAGAATCCGTTAGTTTTCTCATGGTTCCATCAGGCTTTGAACTATTAAAATTCAATTCACCTTTAAAACCTACCGTCTTTTTAATGGTTTCTGCTAATTGCTTTATTGAAACCTCTTTACCGGTACCTATATTTATATGGGTATTAATGATTTCAGAATTCTCTGATAAATTTTGCTTTTCAACAATTTCTTTAAAATCCACGTTCTCCATTAAATGAACACATGCATCCGCCATGTCTTCACTCCATAAAAACTCACGCATTGGTTTTCCAGAACCCCAAATTTCTACAGAAACCTTATCCCTATCTACGCTAACACCAAAACTTTTTAACTTAGAAAGAATTTCTTCTTCAGTATTTGCACCGGTAATTCCTTCAATAGGAAGTTTATTTAAATCGGCCTTAATAGTTTTCCAGTCTTGGTTTTCTATAGCTTTTCCAAGATGAATTTTTCTAATTAATGCGGGTAAAACATGCGATTTTTCTAAATCAAAATTATCGTTAGGTCCATACAAATTAGTAGGTTGTACCGCAATAAAGTTTGTATCATACTGGATGTTGTAACTTTCACACATCTTTATCCCTGCAATTTTTGCTATTGCATACGGCTCATTGGTGTACTCCAATTCTGAAGTTAACAATGAATCCTCTCGCATGGGTTGGGGTGCAGCTTTGGGATATATACATGTACTTCCTAAAAACAATAATTTCTTTACTCCATTTAAATAACTTTGATGAATTACATTATTTTGAATCATCAAGTTTTCATAAATAAAATCAGCTCGATAGGTATTGTTTGCTACAATACCCCCCACTTTTGCTGCAGCTAGGATTACATAATCTGGTTTTTCTTTTGAAAAAAACTCAGATACGGCAACTTGATTTGATAAATCTAGTTCTTTGTGGGTACGGCAAATAATATTGGCAAACCCTCTATTCTCTAAATTCTTTTTAATAGCTGACCCCACCAAACCTCTGTGTCCGGCTAAATAGATTTTGGCATTTTTTTCCATACAAAAGGCTATTCGAAATAGTTCAAAGTTTCAAAACCACCTTTTTTAAGGTATTGGTCTTTTTGCATCAATTTCACATCACTCTGCATCATATCCTTTACTAAATCGGCCAAATCATACTCCGGAGTCCAGCCCAATTTTTCATTTGCCTTGGTAGCATCACCAATTAACAAATCTACTTCGGTAGGTCTAAAATATCTTGGATCAACGGCCACCACTTCTTTACCTATTTCTACTTGATAATCTGGGTTAGAACAAGATTTTACAAATCCTTTTTCATCCACACCGGTACCTTTGAATTCTATTTCAATTCCTACCTCGTTAAAGGCCATCTTTACAAAATCTCTAACTGTAGTGGTAACTCCAGTAGCAATAACCCAATCTTCTGGTTTTTCGGCCTGCAATATCATCCACATCATACGTACATAATCCTTCGCATGCCCCCAATCCCGTTGAGAATCTAGATTACCTAAATAAGTTTTTTCTTGAAGTCCTAACGCAATCCTTGCAGTGGCTCTTGTAATTTTACGTGTCACAAAAGTTTCTCCTCTGATAGGAGATTCATGATTAAACAAAATTCCATTACACGCGTAAATCCCGTATGCTTCACGATAATTTACCGTAATCCAATACGCATACATTTTTGCTACTGCATAAGGGCTTCTTGGATAGAAAGGTGTTGTTTCACTTTGAGGAACTGCTTGCACCAAACCATACAATTCTGAGGTAGAAGCCTGATAAATTTTTGTTTTCTTTTCTAAATTTAAAATACGGATTGCTTCCAAAAGTCTTAATGTTCCAATACCATCCGCATTTGCCGTATATTCTGGTGTATCAAAAGAAACATGAACATGACTCATAGCTGCCAAATTGTAGATTTCATCTGGCTGCACTTCTTGAATAATTCTTATTAAATTGGTAGAGTCAGTCATATCACCAAAGTGTAAGATGAAATTTTGATTATCTACATGAGGGTCTTGATACAAGTGGTCAATTCTATCGGTATTAAATAAAGAAGATCTTCTTTTTAATCCGTGAACAATATACCCTTTTTTCAATAACAACTCACTTAAATATGCGCCATCTTGACCTGTAACTCCTGTAATTAATGCTGTCTTTTTCATCTTTAATCCTTTTCTAGCCTGTTAATGTTCTTTACTTCTTGTTTAATACTTGCGAATTCAATTCTTTGAATACCAAACCAAACAAAAGAAGTAAGGTAAAAATCAATGGAATTCGAACTGTCCATCTTTCTGTTAATCCACTCTTTCTAAACCCAATTTTCTGAAAATTAGAAATTACATTGATTATTTCAATATTTCTTACTTCACTACGGGTGAGCATATTTTTTTCTTCGTTAATTTTATTTTCTTGAGCAAACAGGCTCAACTCTTTGGTACTTTCTTCGCTGGCAGCCATACTAATATTAGTTCCTTGCGAAGTTTCTTTCTCCGATTCTTTTATTAAGACATCCGTATATACTTTTCTTAAAGTATCTACCTCATTTAGAGTTGCTTGCAAATAGGCTTTATTTCTAGCTAAAATCAATCTTTCAGATTCCTCGAGTTTCTGGAAAAACACATTACTTTTTACACCCGAAACAATAACTTCCTCTAGTTTAACAAAAACGTTATTAACGGTAGAAGTTACTTTTATTTCATGTTCACTAAAAGAATAGTCCTTAAAATTATCAGTGTAAGATTGATATTGAAAATTTAATGCTACGGTAGAGTCAATTGAGCTCAAAAACTCATCGTATGTAGATAGCTTGTAATTCTCATTAATTACTGGTTCAATTTCAAAGCTAACTAGCGTTTGGGCCTCTTCTAGCGAAATATTAAAGGTTTGTGCTAATAATTCAAAATTTTCTTGTTGAATTAATTCATCATAAAAGGCAATGTTTTTATACAGCTGTCGGCCACTTTCATAATTTGGTTTAACAACCATAGTAGCCTCAAATTCTGGATCTTTCGCCTTATCAATAATCCACCCCATAACAACTCCAACAATAGCAGCTATAACGAACTTTATAAAATGCCTTTTAAAGAACAATAAAATTCCAATAAGCATTTTCAACACGAAATCAATAATTGATTGAATAAAGACTACTATTTTAGAAAACCCCTTACCTACTAGAGTAAATAATTGTCCTAAATCTATTTCTTCTTCTTTGTTTTGGGAAGTATTTTCCGACATGGTTGCGCAATTTTCGTGCAAAAATAACCAATAGATGGGGTTTAAGTAAATTTAATTGATAATTGTTCAACTATCAGATAATCAGCTAATAAGGTATAAATATTAACTTTTTAGTCTCGAAGAAATCTTCGGAAAAATACGATGAAAGGCTTACTTCTTGATAGGGCGCCTTAATTTCTCGCATTTCATCATTTAAATCACCACCTTTTAAAGCGTAAATTCCATTACTTAAACCCGAAATTCTTTCTGCGTCCAACTTTTGATGAACCCAATGCCTAAATGGCTTCATTCGGGTAACGGCTCTGCTAATAACCACATTAAATTGATCGTTAATGTTTTCCGCTCGGTCGTGGTATGCTTCTAGATTGGTCAAACCAACAGCTGCTGCTACACCATTTACTACTTTAATCTTTTTTCCAATAGAATCTACCAAGGTAAATTGAGCTTCCGGAAACATTATCGCCAATGGAATACCAGGAAATCCTCCCCCACAGCCAACATCTAAAACTTTGGTACCTTTTGGAAAGGAAGTAAATTTTGCTATTGCCAAACTATGAAGTACGTGTCTTACATATAACTCCTCAATGTCTTTTCTAGAAATCACATTTATTTGAGCATTCCACTCTACATACAAATCGTACAACGCCTTAAATTGCGATACTTGCTTTTCAGATAAATCTGAGAAATATTTTGGAATAACTTGAAATCCGTTCATTCTGCAAATGTAATAGGATTAGCAAAAATTTGGCAAAAAAATAGCCCCTCGCTGTTTCCCAACAACCAGGGGCTCATAACCTACTATACTAACTCTTAATAACTCATCGTAAATTGTGAGTTTATCATCATATCTTGAAGCATTCCTTTTGCTCTATGCAATCTTGCTTTTACTGTTCCCTCTGGTAAAGAAGTTTCATCGGCAATCTCAGAATAACTCATTTCTTTAAAGTAACG
>JBMYWA010000059.1:0-14905 GCA_049606935.1 Salibacteraceae bacterium | reverse complement strand
AGAGCAATGGACTGAAAATCCATGTGTCCCTGGTTCGATTCCTGGAGGCACCACTTTCAAAAAAGACCGCTTAGAAATAAGTGGTCTTTTTTTTTGTCCATTTTTTATGATGTACTAAACCTAAATATCACAAAGTTAGCAACACCTCTCTTTTACTCTAAACAAACTCAAGCCCTAATCCCAAGAATCATCAAGTAAAATAAACGTCATAAAAAATGCACGAAAAAAATATATTCCATGGAATGTTGTCTGGTTCAAAGGTTCAATTCAGGTCAAAGGCAACCAAACTAGAAATGCTTATTAAAAAACTTAAATCCAGGAAAAAAATTATTCAATTCATTTCTGAAAATCCATGTATGCCTAGCTTCGAAAATTTCCAAATCTCCGATTTGATAATTTATGGTGAGTCCTCATAAAACTTAAGAAATATGTTCTAACTCTATGGGGCTCGATTCCTGAAGGCTCCACTTATAAAAAAGACCAGTTGAAAATAAGTTGTCTATTTTGATGTTTTTGGTCAAAAAAAAAGTCTGCTAAAAGCAGACTTTCAATTTTTCACTCAAAGTAAGCTAAGCTATTGCCATAGCCAATTCATTTTGAAGTGCTTTAAGTTTTGCTTCTAACTCATCTATCTCTGCATTAATTTTTTCTTTTACGCTTTCAGAATTATACATCACATTTGAGAAAAGATTCTTATAGTACGAAAGACCTTCTTCCATGTTTTTTTGAAAACTATTAAAATATTTCATTTGTTTTTCAATGGGTGGGGTTGCTTCCTTAATTTTAGTTTCCAAATAGTCCACGTACAGTCCAATTTCTTTCACAAACATATTTGGCCTATAGGTATTGCTAAGCACATTTAATTTTCCGTAAATGTGATCAGCCATTTTCTTGAAAGAAATAACCTCATCAAAATAGGCCATATTGGGACCAGGGCAAATAGATATTCCCTCTCCTCTTACTTTATTTTCCAGTTTGTTCACCTTTACAGCCGAAGTTCCCAAACCAACACAAATACATGATTTATCGGTGATTTTATCAAACTGTTTTTTGTATTCTGCCTTTGCCAAATCTAGGGCTTCTAAGGCTTTTAGTTTTTGTCTTTGGTATTGTCTAGACGCGGTACAAATAGCTCTTTCTGTAAACTCCTTACTAGATTCTAGATAATTCAATGGACACGAAGACCCAGGTCTTCCTTTTGCAATTTTTTCTAATTTAATTGCATCTTGAGTATTTCCCTTTAGGGAGTTGAAGGGAATACCTAATGGAGATATGTTACTTAAATAAAGATCCTTTTCTCTTGCCTTAACCAGCAATTTACGAGTAGGCTCATCTACCGTAGTGGCCTCAGGGACCAACAACATTGGCGAACCCCATCCAACAGAGTCCATTCCATAATGTTCAGTTAAGAATTTGTGTTCTTCATTGGTTCCAACTCCACCTTGAGCAGTAACCAGCATAGGCATTGGTGACGAGGGGATGTGTTTTTGATTCTTAGCTAAGGCATCAACCAATATCTCATGAACAGAAGTCATTAATTCTTTTCGGCTAGTTCTAAATTGATCAAGAATTGGCCCCATTAGAAAACCATCAGAAGCAAAGGCATGCCCTCCACAATTAAGACCAGATTCAATTCTATACTCAGAAACCCAAAGTCCTTTTTTGGCTAAAAACTTACCTTGAATTAATGAAGATCTATAATCACTTACTTTTAGAACTATTCTCTTTTTTATATAGCCATTTTCATTTGGAAAGAAATCTTCAAATGATGAAATGTATGAATATAAACGGGGGTTCATTCCCGCAGAGAATATGATAGATGAATCTAAATCACTATTAGCGTAGCCTCTCAAAGCAGAATGCGCTTCGTTAAACTCAGATGGCAAAGCTTCTTTATTAGCGTAGGTAACTCTATCTAGTTTGGTCATTATATTCACATCAACCGTACCTGGCTTCATTGCTGCCCTAAGTTTAGCTTGCTGAGATTCCTTTTCTTTACCCGGGCTTAAGGCCAACATTTTTTGGTAAGCTTTTGTTAAAGGAGATTCGGGCGGTAACATTTCAAAATAAGTGGTAATCTCAGAGTTTTGGGAGAAATCAGACTCTTTTACTCTTTCAAAATTCTTTGCCACAAGGGTATTTACCAAATTTAAATATTCCGTAGTTCTTTTGGCCCGATAATCGTCCTCCTCTTTTGAAATGGGAGTAAAATCAATGCCATTTTCGGTGGCATGAAACTCTCTCATTTGCTCCATTAACGCATCATCTACTAATGAGATAACCGAAGAAACTCCGAAGTGTGCTACTTTGATGGGAGAATCAATTGTAAACGCGATACCCATTACAGGAATGTGAAACGAATGTGGAGATTTATTATCAGATATTACCATATGCTTTATTATTCTAGCTAGATAAGTTAAAATAATTCAACTTATTTTGAGCGTAGCTCGCAAAGGTGCAAAAAATATAGGGGCAGCCCAAAGATTTTAGCGGCTAGGTTCTAAATATTGCAAATACCTGATTAATAATATTATGCATGAATACTATTGTTTCAGAAATTGATTCAAAAACCAAATTTTATTGACTCAACAATTCTGTAATAAACGCCTCAGTTTCATTTGTATAGTCATCATAATATTTACCCGTACTCGGACCATAAAATCCTGTATGAATTTTCTCCACTTCACCTTGCTTATTTAAGAAAATAGATGTTGGATATGATTGAATGGGAGTAATCATAGGTAATGCCTTGGCTGAATTTTTTGGAGTACCTGCAATTAATACTGGGTAAGGCACCTCCATATCGGCAATAGCTTTGTTTAACACCCTACTTGCCTCTTCAAAATCTGTACTTCTTTCAAATCCCAATCCAATTATTTCCAAACCTTTAGAGTTATACTTTTCATATAATTCCTTAAAATAGCGTGTTTCATCCATACAGTTTGGGCACCAAGAACCCATTATTTGAAGAATCACAACTTTGTTATTATATCTGTCATCCGTTAAAGAAACCATTTGACCATTTAAATCGGGAAAACTAAAGTTGATTTTCATATCGGTTTCTTTTAACGAAGTCATGGAGTTAGGATCAATCAATTTAAAATTATTGTTTCGGTTGGCTTTCCAAGTAGCATGATAGTGAGCGCCAGAATAAAAATGGCCTTCAGTTATTTCATCACCGTTAATTTTACCAGTAAAGAGAAACAAATGCGACCCATCAAAGGTGCTTAATGAAAAACTATCGCCCATAATTTTTCCTTGCAAGAATCTATAATCACCTGTTTCGGTAGCAAAGGTTCCTATCAAATCATTTCCTAATCTATCAAAAATTCCAATAGCTGCGGAAGAATCACCGTCATCATAAAAGTAAGTTTCCCATTTACCCGAAAAATCGGCATCTATTTCTTTTGGCTCATATCCAAAACTTTGTTCGTAAGCCAATTTGTTTGCTGAAAACGGAATCACATAATCTGGTCCTTTATCTAAATTGTGAAATGTTCCATTAATTTGTTCCCCGGTCATTTCAAATAACAAATAGGCCTGAAATATTGGAATTTCGGCCATATACCCTGAATCAGTTTTTATACTCGAAACCTTAATATTTTCTTTTCCTTGAGAAAACGTTAACTCCGGATGCCCCCCATTGTTTTTCATCCAAAAATTTACAGGAATGTTTTGTTCCCCGATATCAAAAAACATTCTCCAAGGCTGTGAAGAATTCTCAAACTCCCCCGTTAAATAAAACGAATTTTCATCTACTCTAGTTAACTCTTGTTGGTTATTAATGGTATAACCCGAACCCTTTATATACGTAAGTTCTTCTTTAAAATGATACGCAGAAGATGACCTATTCACATTAATAGATGCGGCAACACACGTAGAATCCACAAATCTATAAATAGCCCAATCTACGGGGAGCGCGTCATCTTTACTAACATAAATCACGTCTTTCCATCCAGATAAATTACTGGAATCAATGGTAATCACATATTTGTCCTTGTTTGCTGGTTTATTAAAACCAGCCTCTAAAAATGGCTTTAATTCGATGTTCCAATTTGGTGATGAAATGGTCTTGGACTCTACCCCAACATTTTGGATTACTCTTTTAGTAAGTGAACCCGATTGACTTAATATTTCTTTATTAAAATCTATCAAATCGGTAAACGGGCCAACTACTTCCTTCTTTTCTTCTACACAAGAAAAAAGGCTTAGTGAAACCACTAAGCCTGCAATAATATTTTTATAATCAGTTTTCATTTAGTCTCTGTTTAACCTGGACAATAATTTCAAAAGCTCAATATACAACCAAATGAGGGTTACCATCAAACCAAAAGCCCCATACCACTCCATTGCCTTTGGAGCACGAGAAGCCGCTGCTCTATCAATAAAATCAAAATCTAATAATAAATTAAATGCGGCAACACCAACAATCACCAAATTGATTCCGATAGCCATCATGGAAGTATCGGCCAAAGTAAAGAATGCTGCACCAAAAAAGCTCATCACAAAATTGATGAGATACATCAACGCAATTGCCCCAGTTGCGGCAAAAATTCCCATTCTTAGTTTATCTGTGACCTTAATGATTCCAGAGCTATATAAAAACAACATCAGAAATAAAACACCAATAGTAAGGGTAATTGCCTGCATTACAATTCCACCCATTCCATATTGAGAACTTATCATAAAAGAAATTCCACCTAAAAACAATCCTTGGAGTACCGCATATATAGGTGCCGAAATGGGCGCTGCAGTAGGTTTAAATATGGTCACCAAAGCAGTAATAAAACCCCCAATTCCTCCTATCATAATCCACATAGAACCAGGGTTTGACCAAGACCACATGGCGCTAGCTAATACTAGTAATGTCATTAAAATGGTTTTTTGCACCGTTCCTTTAACTGTCATTACCTGAGTATCAGATAAGGTAGCTGCCGCTTTATTAAATGATTTTGTATTTAAAACGGGGTTGGATGATTCTCTCATAATTAATTTTTAAGAATGCAAAGGTTAACAAATAGTTTAATAAAAGTAAAAAACCAGAAACATAATAAATGTTAACTACAAAAAACATTATGAATAAACCAATGTTGACCATCCCTTTGGATAGTATTAATATTGTGGTCTTAAAAAATGGGCATGCAAGTATTTAAATTTGGAGGAGCATCTGTAAAAGATGCAGAGGCGGTTAGAAATGTAACAACCATATTAAATTTATATAAGGGTAAACCTTTGGTGGTGGTAATTTCTGCAATGGGTAAATCTACCAATGCACTAGAAGCTATTCATCAGTCTATTATTGAAAATGATGGATTGGTAAATCAACACATTCAAACTTTCACTGCATTTCATGATGAAATAATTGATGAATTATTTGAATTAGATCGTCCTTGGTTAAAAGAACATGTTGCCAAGTTGTTTGCTCCGGTATTAAAACTTGCGGGAAAAGAATTTACAGGCGATCAGGACCAACTATATGATCAAGTGGTTTCTATTGGTGAATTAACAAGCACTTTGATAATTGATAACCATTTAAAATGCAGTGGACTAAACTCCATATGGGTAGATGCTAGAAACCTAATAAAAACCGACAGCAACTTTAAGGAAGGTAGAATTGATTGGGAGCATACAGAAAACTTAGTTTCTTCTCAATTAATGCCCAATGTATCTGAGAATAGTGTAATTATAACTCAAGGATTTATTGCATCTGATAAAGAGGGACAAACAACTACTCTAGGTCGTGAGGGATCTGATTATTCAGCCGCAATTTTTGCCTATTGTTTGAATGCCCAATCTATGACTATTTGGAAAGACGTTCCAGGTGTATTGAATGCCGATCCAAGAAAATACTCTGACGCGGTGAAATTAGACGAAGTATCATTTAAGGAAGCCATTGAGCTGGCATACTACGGTGCATCGGTTATTCACCCAAGAACTATTCAACCTTTACAACGAAAAGAAATAAAAATGTGGGTAAAGTCGTTTGTTGACCCGAGTGCTGCAGGAACTTTAATTAGCCAAGAAGCCACCACAAATACTAACATTCCATCCTACATTAATCAACCAGGGCAGTGGTTAATTACTATTGCTACACGTGATTTCTCATTTATTGTGGAGGAACATTTAAGTCAGATTTTTGAACTGTTTGCAAAGCATAAGGTCAAAATTGATATTATGCAAAATTCGGCTATATATTTCACGGTAGCTGTTCACAATGTAGAATGGAGACTTCTGAATTTGATAGAAGATCTAAAGTCTGTTTTTGAAGTAAAATATAATACCAATGCAGAGTTAATAACTATACGTCATTACAATGAGGATATCATCGATACCCTAAAAGCAGAGCGAGTGGTTTATATGGAGCAAAAAACTAGAGAAACTTATCGCGTATTGTTAGGCGAGTAATTTCAATCAAAACAAAATTTTCGTTCTAAAATTGGCTATTTTTGGTTGCTTAAATAGTCTATGCGTTCAGTTATTCAAAGGGTTTCGAAAGCTCAAGTAGAAGTTTCAAATAAGGTCATTGGCAAAATTAGCCATGGATATATGATTTTACTAGGAGTAGAATTAGAAGATACTCTAGATGATGTTAAATGGCTAACGGAGAAAATTTGTAAACTCCGTCTTTTTGATGACGAGGAGGGAAAAATGAATCTCAATATTAAAGATGTTCATGGAAACATCTTGGTCATTAGCCAATTCACGCTGCATGCCAAAACAAAAAAAGGAAATAGACCATCTTATATAAAAGCGGCAAGGCCCGATCAGGCAAATCATTTGTATGAAAATTTCATTGATCAGATGTTTCATTTAATAGACCAACCCATTCAATCAGGCGAGTTTGGCGCACATATGAACATTACTCAAACCAATGATGGACCTGTAACCATAATTATTGATACAAAAAACAAAGAATAATGGCCGGATTTACGGAAATACAAGCACAAGTTGATGAATGGATTAAAACTGTTGGGGTTAGGTACTTCAATGAGCTTACTAATATGGCTCAACTTACCGAAGAAGTAGGTGAAGTTGCGAGAATTATTGCACGCAGATATGGAGAACAAAGCGAAAAAGAATCGGATAAAAACAAGGACCTTGGAGAAGAACTTGCCGATGTGATTTTTGTTGCCATTTGTTTAGCCAATCAAACAGGAGTTAACCTGGAAGAAGCCTTCCAAAATAAAATGACAGTAAAAACTAAAAGAGATAAGGATCGTCATCAAAACAATCCGAAGCTGAAATAAGAAATTTTAACGCTGCGAAGCTCGAAGCAAGCGATCGTTAATAGCACGTCCTAAACCTTCGTTTGGCACCTCTTCGGTTAAAATAAACTCTACCGCTCTAGAGTCCAATTTTCTTAAAGCACCAAATAGATTTTTGGCTGCTTCTTGAATATCTCCCTTTGGAGACAAAGCCACTTGCTTGGTAATATTTAGATTCTTAAATGTTCTTTTAAAAGATAGAACACCCACTCTTGCTCTCGGGAATTTGCGTAGGTTATGGTCAATATTACCTATAATAACCTTTTTACCAGGATTGTAATGACTAGTTAACATTCCAGGAGCGTTTGGTTTATCACTTGAAATCTTCACCTCATCTACGGGTGCTCCAAGTGTTTTTTCAATTTCTTCAATGGTCAAACCACCCAATCTTAAAACAACCACCTTGTTGTCTACACAACTAACAATAGTAGATTCAATACCCACTTTACAATTACCACCATCTAAGATGTAATCTACCGCATTACCTAATTGATTATTTACATGAAAAGCCTGTGTAGGACTAGTGTAGCCAAAAGGGTTTGCACTTGGAGCAGCTAAAGGAAAATCTAACGATTTAATTAACTGTAATGATAAGGGATGATTAGGAACTCGAACACCCACAGTATCCATACCTGAAGTAACAGATAATGGAATTTTATCGTTTTTTTTCAAAACCAAAGTTAATGGACCTGGCCAATATGCTTTTGCTAGTTTTCTAGCAGAATCTGGAATTTCTTCTACAATCTGTTCAGCGAAACTAAGACTCGATACGTGAACAATTAATGGGTCAAATGAAGGTCTGTTTTTTGCTTGAAAAATCTTGATAACCGACTCTTCTTTATATGCATTAGCGGCTAAACCGTAAACTGTTTCGGTTGGTATTGCAACCAATCCTCCGTTCTCTAATGCTTCTTTTGCCTGTTTAATATCTTGTCCTAACGCTGCCATGGATTGCAAATATAGAATAACAGAAAGACTTAAAATTACTTTAACCTATGATAAACGCTAGTTTACTTAGCCTTTTTCAAGGTAAATGAAAATACAGAACCGGCTCCAAGTTCACTTCTAACGTTAATTGCCTGACCATGAGATTCAATGATATGTTTAACGATAGCAAGCCCTAAACCTGAGCCACCTGCATTTCTAGCGCGCGACTTATCTACTCTATAAAAACGTTCAAATAAACGGGGCAAACTTTCTTCGGCAATACCCACACCATTATCCTCAATCTCTACCAAAATGTTATCAGCCATATCATAAAAACGGACCTCTATCCATCCCTTTTCTTTTCCGTAACGGATGGCATTGATTAGCAAATTAGTAAATACCTGAGAAATTTTTTCCTTATCTGCTTCAATATTCAAGGGCTTATTTGGAGAAATGACATTGATTTTTATCCCTCTTTTCTTTGCTCTATCCTCTTGATAATCGGCTATTTCTACAGCATGATTATATAAATCAAAAACACTTGTTTCTAAAGGCTCTTC
Source organism: Salibacteraceae bacterium (assembly GCA_049606935.1). Lineage (GTDB taxonomy): Bacteria > Bacteroidota > Bacteroidia > Flavobacteriales_G > Salibacteraceae > CAJXZP01. Next base: position 6,153 of record JBMYWA010000059.1, on the reverse strand, counting down.
ACCAGCTTCTAATCTAGAGATTTTATCCAAGTCATTAATCAAGTAAATCAATCTATCCAAGTTTTTATCTGCTCGATCTAAATACTTCGTATTGATTTTAGGATCTTCTAACCCACCCTCTAATAAGGTGAGCAAATATCCTTGCATATTAAAAGCTGGAGTTCTTAGTTCGTGAGCTAAGTTTCCAATAAACTCTTTTCGGTATTTGGCTTGTTCTTTTAATTGCTCAATTTGATCTTTACTTTCTCGCGCCCAAGAAACCACATCCTTATTCACATCTCCAATAATATCGGTTTCAAAATCCATACCTTCCTGAGGAAACTCATTTGTTTTTAACCTGGAAATAGTTTTATAAATGAGTTTGATTCTTCGGTATACAAAAAATTCAATGTTGTGTTTTATTAATCTCCAAATGGCATAAAACACCAACATCATTACTACCGTAAAAACGGCAATTGGTAGCCACCCATCTGTATAAAACAATACAAGCGGCAAAAGCGTAACGGTTAATACCAGATAAATATAAATGGATATTTTCCGAGCTATGTCATGTGGAGATTCTTCTTTCACTATTTCAATCTAGCTTTAAGCAATAAATTTATACCCTACACCTTTAATAGTAGAAATGTATTCGCTTCCTAATTTTTCTCTGAGCTTTCTGATGTGCACATCAATAGTTCGGTCGCCTACTACTACCTCTTCTCCCCATACGGTAGATAAAATAGTTTCACGAGTAAATACTTTACCCGCTTTTGACATTAACAATGCTAATAATTCAAACTCCTTTCTAGGTAAAGAAATGCGTTCACCGTCTTTACTCACTTCATACCTCTCTCTGTCAATTGAAAGTCCTTCTTGGGTTTCCTCCACTTTTGCCGATCCGGTATTTCTTCTTAGCAAGGCTTTGATTCTACTCACCAAAACTCTGGGCTTAACCGGTTTTAATATGTAGTCATCACCTCCGGCATCAAAGCCAGCAATTTGCGAATAATCCTCCCCACGAGCAGTTAAAAATGCAATCCTTGTATTCTTAATACCGTCAATTTCTCTGATCTTAGCACACGTTTCTACCCCATCCATTTCAGGCATCATTACATCCAGTAAAATCAAATCTGGAATAATAGATTCTGCTTTCGAAATGGCTTCTACACCATTGTTTGCGGTAAAAACTTGGAAACCTTCTTTTTCCAAATTGTATTCAATGAATTCCAAAATATCCGGATCATCATCCACTAATAAAATTTTATGACTCTTCATCAAAAAAACACTTTTTAAAACGATTCAAATTTAGCCTATTAACAGACATTAAAAACCAATTTTCAACTTCGGCTATCGGAAAAGTCCAAATTTAATGTTGCCTTAACATTCTCTGTTTTTGTTAACTCAAACTTAAAACTGAGTTAAAACCAAAGTGTTGTTGTGGGTATTCATTTGCAGCATGAAAAAGAGGCAAAAAAAATAAAAACAACCTCTTTGGAGTAAATCAATACAACAGAAAATGAAAAATATCGGATTATTAATTGGGGGATTAATACTTACAGCCACAACATTTGGAAATGGCATAATTAAAGGTTTAGTCACCGAAACCATGGACGGCAAACAAGAGCCGGTTCCGTTTGCAAATGTATTTTTATTGGGCACCACTACCGGTGGCATGACCGATTTTGATGGAAACTTTCAGTTTAGTGCTCCGGTAGGAAACCATAAGGTAGTGGTGAGCTTTACTGGATATGTTTCAGACACTCTTTCGGTAGATGTACAAGAGGGAACTACACATACGCTCAATTTTAAAATGCGTCAAAAATCATTCTCGTTAAAAGCCGTTCAAGTAATTGCAAAAGCCAACCGAGAATCAGAGTCGGCTTTATTGATGGAAAGAAAAAATGCCGAAGGAATTGAAGAAAAAATAGGCGCACAAGAACTTACTAAAAAAGGAGCAGGCGATGTGCAAGAAGGACTCGCAAAAATGTCGGGGGTTTCACAAGCAGGAGCAGGAAGCATTTTGGTAAGAGGTTTAGGAGATCGATATAATAACGCCTACCTAAATGGAATTCCATTACCATCACCCGACCCAGACAAAAAGGTCATTCCTTTAGATATCATTCCTACATCTGTGGTGCAAAGTTTAACTGTGGCCAAAACCTTCACTCCAAATCAACTCGGTGATGTTTCGGGAGCATCAATTAACATTAACACCAAAGACTACCCAGAAGAAAAAACCTTCAATGTATACGGTGGATTGGGAACAAACACCCAAACCATGGGCAAAAGTGCCATGAGTTATGAAGGTGGAAAACTAGATTATTTTGGATTTGATGATGGTACTCGATCAATTCCTTCTGAATTAAACGCGGAGTTTAATAACTTAGATAATCCATCTAAAGATTTATACAACAGTAACGATTCTGAAAAAAACCCATCATATCCTGGAACTCCGTTTGCTAAAAACTTTAACCCTAGAACCATCAATGCGCCATTGAACTCCAAATTCGGATTTAACCTTGGTAATTTTTATGGCAAAAAAGATAATTCAAAAGGTTTCGGTTTTTTAGTTTTAGGATCATTTGAAAACAAAACCAAAAATTTATCTGGAGTTCATAGAGTGGTAAATGCACAAGATGCAATGATTATTGATTACACTTACAACTCTACCGTTCAAAGCACACGCACCTCTGCTTTAGGGTCTGCCTACTATCGATTTAATACCAATAACAACATTAAATTCAATACGCTTTTTGTCAACCTTTCCGATAACAACATTAGAGAAACAGACGGATACCATTGGGACTATGATAATTTAGGAGAGGTTTTTTCGAGACGATATACTTGGACACAAAACAAACTATGGTCTAACCAATTAATTGGTAACCACAAATTACTGCATGACAAATTAAATGTAGATTGGAACGTTGCCTACCAAGTAACTGGCTCAAATGAACCAGATAGACGTCAATTAATTTGGACTCACCAACCGGGTGATGACCGTAAAGACTACCAGTTCTTTACGGATAACTTAGCCGATCAACATCGCTATTATATGTACTTAACTGAAAACGAGTACAACTTTGCTGCTAACGCTAAATACATTTTAAAATCAGATTCTAACAAAGCACCCGTAACAACCATTTCTGGTGGGTACTTAGGTCGTATAAAACAAAGAAATCAGGATTTTAAATTCTACTCGCATAACTTAAAAGGTTTAAGTCCTTCCAATGGTTTTGAAAGTGTAGATGCCAACAACCCAGACGCCTATATTAATGACGAAAATCATGAGGCTGGTTATTATTGGCAACGAGAGGAGTCTAGGCCAGAATCGGCTACCGAAGGCTCATTATTCTTACATTCAGGGTATGCTACTTTAGATCATCGTTTTAACGAAAAGTGGTTTGCAAGTGCCGGAGTTAGAATTGAAAAAAGCTATCAAGAAATCAGATACAGAAAACAATCTAGTCCGCTAGACCCAGAATTTGTAGAAAGTGAGGTTATTGATACTATCAACTTCCTACCTATGTTATCGGCAAAGTTTTCACCTAACAAAAAATCGTCTATTCGTTTTGTAGCTTCTCAAACCGTTACGCGTCCTAACTTTAAAGAATTGGCCCCGTTTCAATACCGAGAATTTTTTGGAGGTAAAGTAACTCAGGGTAATCCGTTACTAAAAAACTCTAATAACACCAACGTTGACATTCGTTTTGAAAAGTACCCTAACTCGGGTGATTTGTATTCGGTAACCGTATTCGGTAGGATGATTGATCAACCTATTGAACAGGTAACTGTGGGTTCTGCATCTGGTATTTTACTTACCTATCAAAACGCTAAATCAGCTCAAGCATTTGGAGTAGAATTTGAATTCATTAAGAAATTCAGAAACTTTGTATCAAGCGACTCCCCACTAAGAAATTTAGCTTTTGGAGCGAACTTTTCATACATATATTCTACCGTTGAGATTGATGTTACCCAAGGAGTTACCGCAAACAATCCCAACAGACAGTTACAGGGAGCTTCTCCCATTTTGGCCAATGCTGATTTAACATACGAAAAAAGGTTTACCACCAAGTATAAAACCTCAGCTACTATTTCTTACAACTATTTTAGCAGAAGACTATATGCGGTAGGTCGTCAAAACATCGGTGATGCCTATGAGCAAGCCATTAATACCCTAAACTTTACTTGGAAAAACGACATTGGTAGCCACTGGCAATTTAATGTTTCTGCTAATAATTTACTTAATCCAGAAATCCAAGTAGAGCAAGAATCTACGCAAGGAAATGCAAACACCATTGTTGATTCATACCAACGTGGTATTGATGTAGGAGCCACTTTGGTTTACAAAATATTTGCACAATAATTCCAATCTATCAAGAATACGATTCCTTAACATTAAAGGCGTTTTGATAAACATTCGTTAACGATGGCTTAAGTCCAAAATAACAAGCGCCACCGTTATTTGCATCAAATTAATAAACGAAAAAACAAAAAATTAAATCATTCGTAAAATGAAAAAAATTACACAAATTGTAGGTTTAGTTGCTTTAACAGCAATGTTAGGTTTAACATCTTGTAAGAAAGAAGAAGAAACCACAGAAGGAAATTCTAAAACGTACACTTTAAAAGATGTAACCGTTGATGGTACTACTTACAAACAAGTTCAGGGAACCATTAATGAAAACATTACATTTACAGCTAATGAAAACTGGTTATTATCGGGCGGGGTATTTGTAAAAGAAGGAAGTACTTTAACCATTGATGCCGGAACAACCATTAAAGCGGCCGATGATGGTGCTACTGCTTTTTTATCTGTACTACAAGGCGGAAAAATAATGGCCCACGGTACTGCAACTGAACCTATTGTTTTTACCACCGTAAAATCTACTCCAGCTCCTGGCGATTGGGGCGGTGTAATTCTAAACGGATACGCAAAAATCAATGTAACCGGTGGTACTGCTGAAGGTGAAGGTGGAACTGGAACCTATGGCGGTAACGATGATGCCGACAACTCTGGAATGATGCATTATGTACGTGTAGAATATGCGGGTCGTATTTTAGGTACCGATAATGAATTGAACGGATTTGCTTTTCAGGGTGTGGGTTCAGGTACAGATTTATCATACTTACAAGCTTATAGAGGAGCTGATGATGGTTTTGAATTCTTTGGTGGAACCGTAAACATTCGCTACGCCATTTCTACAGGTAATCATGATGACTCTTTCGACTGGACCCAAGGGTGGTCTGGAAATGGACAATTTTTAGTAGTAAACCAAAACTCTGATAAAGGAGATAGAGGTTTTGAGTGTGACAACAACGGTGACGATAATGCGGCATCTCCATTCTCCAACCCAACTTTATCTAATATCACGGTAGTTCTAGTTGACGATGGTGATGCTTCAAATACAGGATTCCGTTTAAGAGCCGGAACTAAGGGTATGATTTACAATGCCATTGTTACCGATGCTCCTAAGCACGGTTTCAGAGTATCTGACGAGGCTCCCTCCACGCAAACTACTGATAATATGAACGATGGCTCATTACTTGTCACTTCTTCTATCTCTTCTTCAACCAACGCAAACGGTTGGAAAGATTGCGATAAATTCATGAATGATTCTAAAAATGCGGTTACCGATGCTTCCTTTTTAGGTGGATATGTAGGTACATACACTGGTTCTGAATCAACCGATCCATCTTCACTAGGTACCTGGTTTAACGCTGCTAATTATATTGGTGCGGTTACTTCGTCTGATGATTGGACTGCCGGCTGGACCGCAACATTATAGGAAATTAAAAATCTGTATATCCCTAATATATAGACTCCGATAGAGACAGGCCTCACTAATGTGGAGCCTGTTTTTTTTTGCATAAAAAAGCAACACTGAACTAAGTCTAAATGCTCTTTATTTGGGCATTCCCTTTGTCTCGTTCCTCCACAAAGGTCGGGGAATTCGCTATATCTTTTAAGGGTGCTTCGGCTCATTTCGACTCACTTCGGCTTCGCTCAGTGCAAGCCGCTCAATGGCCTACGTCACCCATAAAAGGATGCCGCTGCTATCCCTAATGCGTTAATCCCCCCCTCTATTCAATACTTGAAACTTTTAAACTCTTTTAAACCACAATTCTTCCGAATGTGATTCTAAAAATGTTCTCACATTTTTTCCCTTA
>JBMYWA010000058.1:0-14933 GCA_049606935.1 Salibacteraceae bacterium | reverse complement strand
TTTCCCTAATGATTATATATCATACCGATTTTAAAAGAGTATTTGGAATGAAAAAAGCAACTGCACTCGTAGAGTGTAGAGCTTTTGTTTCGGAATTAGGACAAGAAAGGAAGCGATAGCTATCCTTTTTTGGAAATTTGATTTAGAACTGATTTGACTAACTATTAATTATTTTGTTTAGCCTCTTTCTTATCTAGCTTTTGTTGCTTCTTGTTTTCTTTCTTTCGAGTTTTTAGTTGCTTTTTTCTATCCTTTCTTAATTTCTTATCTCTCTCCTTAGCCAACCTTCCAGCTGCCTTACGTTCAATTCGGTATTTTTTTTCAAAGTCCCTCCAAACAATCTTTTCCGCATTTTTAGCTTCTTTACCTTGATTCTTGTTAATTCCGGCATTAGCCTCTACCCCATGCAAATGAATTTTTATTAAGTAATTGATCCAGCCTTTAGAATCGTCTCGAACAAAGAAAACATCTTCACTCTTTTTGAAATAATGATATTTATTTTTACTAGAAACTACCACATTATTTCCAATCCAGGCTCTAAGTTTCTTTTGTTTTTGCCCGTCATCATCAATAAACTCGAACTTTAAATTATCATAAAACAAACCCATTTTTCCACCTGCAATGCTATCGTTACCCAAAACGGTTAAATTCATTTTATCTACATCAGCACTAAGTAGTTTTGCCGAATATGCCGGTATAATATAGTTGTTAATTAGCGTAGCATCTAAGGTGTCTAAAGACGACTTCATGGTAAACCTATTGTAAGGATTTAGCATGTTGTAATTTAACGAGAGTTTTAAATCAGAAGCATCCAAGAACCTACTGTTCATTTTTATTTTTAAGGTAGAGTCTTGTTCAAGTTTAATCGTATCGTTGGTAACATTTTTGGCCGTAATATTTGAGTGGGTCAATAGTATACTTCCTGGCACTCTACTTTTCTTAGGAAACTCATCATACCGTATATGGAGGTCGGTAACATTAACACTATCAAAGGAAATTTTTACTGGAAGATCTTTAAATTTTTGAGGGATAATGGCTTTATAGGAATATTCAGGAATTAAATTCCTTTTATCTTTAAATACAGATAATTCGGTTTTATTAAGTTTCAATTCCCTACCTTCTAGTTTTCCATCATATACCGCTTTAAAAAAGTTGAAATCATGAATAATTAACTGGCGAGCATTTACATTAAAAACATCCTTCTGATACCCTCCTTTATGAAGAGCATATTCTAAACGCGGAACAGTTGGCACAAAACTAATTCCACGCAAACCAATACTATCCTTTTGAGTAGATAAAGACAATTTATCGGTACCTATTTCGTAAAGACCATTATCAACAGTGGTGTACACATTTTGAACGTTTAACCTAACGTCATTAGACCAAAACAAACGGTTGCTATCTGCTTTTTCGCGAGGTTTAACATGAAATGAATCTACTTCTAAGTTAAAATGATCCATTTCTAAAGGTACCGTTACTCCGTTTTTGTGGGTTCTAATTTGAACGTCCATTTTATTGATATCCAGCTCGTGTAACTCTATTTCCGAAACTCCATTAAAACCTGGAAACTCTTTAGGAAATACTAAAGGTCTCTTTACCCTACTGGTGTCTTCATAAATATCAGCAACAAACAAACCGTCATAACTTTTAATTTTTGATACAGACAAAATTGAATCTGTTAAGTACTTAAACAAGTTAGGTTCTTCAAATTCTATTTTAGGCAATTTAAAACTTAAATAAGCACCCGTTTTCTCCATTTTATCTTTCCTACTATTAAAAGCCACTCCATTAATAGTCAATAGATTAGGGTTAAATTGATAATTAATGCTATCAAGCTGAAAGTCAAATTTTAAACCTGGTATTTTGTACTCAATTTCCGACACCACCATCTTAAATTGGTCGGCATATAAAAATTTGTTGCTACTCCAATTGCTTGTCTTTGAAATATACCAATTGGAGGATGACAAGTCGAGTTCATTAAATTTAATATCCAATTCATTCTTTCGTAATTGTAACTTTCCGTTTTGAATCTCAATACTTTCAACATCAATAGCTTTAAACACCTGATCTACAAAATTTAAGGGTAGTTTCTCGGGGAATTTAAAATCAACTCCTGTTTTCTTTTTCACTTTAGGCAGTGTTAACCTAACATTTGGAGAATTAATATTAACATTTCCTACATGAAAGGTTTCTAAACTTGATTTTCCAAACACATCAAAAGAATCAACCGTTAAGACAGGAATGTTAACCATTATTTTTGACATAGAATCAGCAATTACAGCACCCGGAAATGGTCTAATATTCAACCCATTTAGCTCAAAAAAGGATTGTTTTGACTGCCTAATTGACCCCACATAAAATGTATGGTTTATTTGAGATAAGGGCACATTTAATTTATCTAACCCAAAAGAAACCGAGTCTGCCATCATTACAAATTCTCCGTTGTTAAGACTATGGCTGTCGGCTACTAAACTATCTGTATGCAAAAAACCATTTGAAAATTTAGCCACAGATTTACCGTTTTTCTGAATTAATAGATTTACATCATCTACTCTTACATTTTGAAGTAATAATTCTGAAATTTGAGGAGCAATTTTACTACCAAATTTATTGGTGTCTGAAGGTAAAGTATCATTAATCAAAATATTCACTATCGCATCTAAACTACTTATTTTTAAATTGTTAAGATTAATGTTTTTATAATTAGTTAATTGACTATAAGCAATTCCTTCCACTGAAAAATCATCCCCATCCACGTTGGCAATAAACTTTAAATCTGCACTATCCGAAACCGATGGATAAAGTTTCCATTTCAATAATTGCAGCCTCCCATTCCTAGAGTCTAATCTGATTTCGCCTACATCCAATACGTGCTGAATTCCCGGAATTTCAGACTTCACTTTATCTAAAGAAACACGGGCCCTTTTAGAAAACAAAAATCGATTTCTCTTTAATTCCTTTTTGTTAAAAGCAAACCCATCTAAGGTTAATTGCGATTTATTTACCGAAGAACCTCCATTTTCAAAGTCCACCTTTCCGTTTATTACATTAAGCCTTTTTATCTCAATATTTTTTATTTTTCCGGCCAATAAAGATTCAAAATTGAACTTAATGTTTTTCTTTTGATTACCACTCTTAAACAACTTAAAACTAGGGTTTAGTATATTTAGTTTATTTAAAATAATCTGGTTGTTATTCACGATATCTTTAGGTTTTACCCCATGAAGTTCAATCGATTCAATTTTAAAGTTATTTTTCTGTTTATCGGCATTTTCGGCTCTACGCAAAACCACATCATTAATTACCAATAAACTATCGAAGGTGGAGAATTTTAACTGCTTGGCTAATAACCTATCCTTATTAGGTAGTTTAAAAATTGGCTTAGAAACACTCAAACTTAACCCATCAAAAACCGGGTAGTAGCTATCTTCATTTAAGGCGGTTGAATCTAACTGGTAACCCGAAAACTCAAAGTTAAGGTCATGAATTTCGACTTTGTCGTTTCCAGACTCTAAATTCAATGCCACTTGCGTGTTATTTATTTTGAACTTCTTTAACTCATAACGATCAAAAACACCTAACAAAAGCTCTATTGCTCCATTATTCACAGCCGAATCTATTTTAACTTTCCCCGTTCCATCTTTTTTTAGAGAGCCTAAATTGGCATAAATATCCATATCTAAAAAAAGGATACTATCTACCTCTAGCACGTTACGTTGATACGCTTTAAGAAAATCTAAGCCAATAATACCGCAGTATGGCACCTCCATGTTGTATCTGTTTACTGCCCCAGATTTAGGGTTTTGCTGATTGGCATTTAAACTATCTAACAAAAAACCATATACTTCAATGTTATTGTTTGAGGTAGAAAGCTTTAAGCTATCAAATTTCATTTGGTGCACGCCATCTCCAAGATCAATTACTTGATCTAAAATTTTTAACTCTACAGATTCCGTGAAAAAGAAATTTTCATCATTTTGTATGGTGGCAGAATCTATTTTGAAATTAAATATACCAAAACTCAAATCGCTAACATGATAATGCTGAGGAGATTGCCCATAAAATTGTTGGTAGTCAAACGTTAAATGGTTTACCTGAAAATTGTCAATTTCAAAAGATTTAACAAATCCTTGGATGGTTTTGTAAAAATTTCCGGTTTTAAAACTAAAATTTTGATTTTTTTGTTTCTGAACATACTGATTAATAGACACTTTTGGATACTCCAAAACAAATTGCTCTACATGAAGAGCTTGTTCAAAATAGATTCCTGAGATAGACTCTAATTTAACACTAGCTAGCTTGGTAGCATATTCAATTTCCGTATCTAGCTTCTGAATTGGGTTAATCTTGGTGTATTCAAATTCTATTAGGTCAATAGTGCTATTGGCCCAATTAATTTTTACATCTTCAAACGAAACAGTATACACTCCTTTGGTATAGGTTTCCACTTGACTTTTTACCAATTTACCCGCAAGAAAACTGGTTAAATGCCCAAACCCTAACAATACGATACCGCAGAAAGCAATAAACCCCAAAATCCAATATAGGGTTTTTGACCCTCTCTTTTTGGCTGGTTTTGACGGATTTAACTCCGACTCTGATCTATGTGATTTATCTTGTTCCAATACCAATAAACACAGGCTTTTCGCCTTAATTCAACGCTAAAATAAAGCAACAAGGCAATTACACATAATAAATGATAACTATTTGCCAAAAATGATAGTTTTTCAAAGAAAATATCAAGGAGATATTAACAAAAATTGATTAATCAGATTACCATAAATATTTATTAAAAATCACTTTAAATAAGACTATTTATATTTTTCTATTACAGCAATTAATAAATTTTAACAGAATTTTATTTGGTCTTCAAAACTAAGGTAGACATGGTTCTTTTATCATTTACATTTACTGTTTTAAACTCCTCTACAAATTCGAGGTTCAAAGAAGGTATTAACACTTCCATTAACCATTGTTGATCCACCACAAAACGAGTGCTTCCGTCTGGTAATTTTTTTTGTTCATTAAACGGTGCCAAAATTGAGTTAAACACATGGCTTGTTACCATTCGGATAAACAAGATTCCATCCCTTTCTAGTAATCCTACCAGTTCTGTAAACATCTTTTTAAAATGATTCAAATCTGTAGCAAAATGTAACACCGCATTGCAAATAACAAAATCGAACTTTTCAGTTAATTCACCAATTTGCCCTAACTCCCCCACCCTACAATCAACTTTCTCGAGGGCCTCTAAATTCAATTTTAAACGCATTGTTTCTACATAACTGGGATCTTTATCAAACGCTACAATTTCATGTCCCAATGAATTAAGCAACCAAATATTCCTACCAGACCCACAGCCTACATCCGCAATTTTCTTTAATTCATCAAAGTATCCTTTTTGAATTAAATCAATTAAATACATGTCTGTATTACCTAATAAAGTCTTTAAATATAGCGTGTTCATTTTTATCATTTAATGTTTAATACTTGTGTATAACCCCAACATTGTAGATGTTCTTCACCCAATATTATTACTTATTATTGATTCCCTAACTCCAATAAAAACAACTTTATGAAAGGAAAATTCTTCATTACTTTATTTCTTACCCTAGTTTGTTCTTGGTCTTTTAGTCAGGACACAGCTACCTACGTACCCTCTGGTGAAGTTTTAAAGAAGGGAGTTCTTGCTCATGATGATGAAAATTACGTAGAGGCAATTACCCAATTTGAACAAATTCATCCGGGTGATACCAACTATATTATTGCTCAATATGAATTGGCAAACACCCTATTTGCAATGAATGAATATGAAGAATGTGTGAAGCTTTGCAAGGTGGGTATTTCAACCAACTCAAAACTTACTCATAGTTATTACAATCTTTTAGGAACTGTTTATGATAAAATGGATCAACCTCAAAAATCTATTGATATCTATACCGAAGGAATTTCCATTTTCCCTACCAATTATAGGCTATACTACAATAGGTCGGTAACCTATAAAGGCATAGAAAATCATCAAAAATGTGTAGACGATTTAAAAAACACCATTAGATTTAACCCTTTCCATGCTCCTAGCCATTTGGCATTAGGAAAATACGCTAAAGAACAAGGCGAAATTTCTAAGGCGGTGATGTGTTTCAATATTTATTTAATGGTGAGTGGTGAACAAAACACGGCTATTTTAGGAGAAATCAATGATTATTTAAATGAAAGCTACGATAATACGCCCTATGAAATCTCACTATCTGATGAGAGTTTTGAAAACACAGATGAAATGCTAGCCTCTTTAGCTACCAAAAGCAGGAAATACAAAACACCCAACAAACTTCAACTGCCCTATGTAAAACAAAACTTTTTATTACTTACCGAACTGAGTAAAAGAGAGCTAGGTACCGATTTCTGGGACACTTATTATGTGGGTTTTTATCAAAACATAATGGCAGATAACAAGTTTAACGATTTAATGTATTACAATTTGCGAACCGCCACTAACAAAGGCGTTGTTTCTATTTTAGAGAAAAACATCAAGCTAATACAAGCTTTTCCTGACTATGCTGGCTCTTTATGGCAGCGAAGCACATCAGATAGATTAGAAATGTTTAACGGAACTGAGCAAATGGTGCATTATTATTGGAATGGATCATCGGCTACCGAGGGCCGAGGAGTTGTGGTTGATAATGAGCCCACCGGAGTCTTTCAGTACTATTATAAAACAGGAAGATTGAATGCCATTGGCCATTTTGATGAAGATGGAGAAAGACATGGTGACTGGGTTTTCTTTCACTACAATGGTTTAAAATCAGGGCATGAAACTTATGTGGAAGGCGATGTTAGTGGAATTGATTCTGCTTTTTATTTAAATGGAATTTTAAAATCTACCACTCCATACCTTAAAGGCCAGCCGCACGGAATAGAAACAAGCTACTACAGTACGGGTATTAAAAGCAATGAAGTTAGTTATACAAATGGCAAACTCAATGGACCTGCCAAATACTACTCAAAAATTGGCACTATTTCATATGATTTAACCTATCAAGAAGAGGAAATTCATGGTGATTTTAAACAATATTATGATAACGGACAGGTGTTAGAAGCGGTACAGTTTGAAAAAGGTAACCGGATTGGCAAATCAGTAAAATACCACAAGAATGGAGAAAAAAAGAGTGAAGCTAACTACGTTAATGGTTCGCTAACCGGGTTTATGACCACTTGGTATTCGAATGGGGCATTAAAGGCTGAAGCCGAATATTTAGACGGGGTTCAAATTAATTCGAAAAAGACCTATTTCAATAATGGTCAATTAGAAACAGAAGAGAATTATGACGAATCTGGCAAGAAAACTGGGATCTATAAAGAATACGATGACCAAGGCAAATTGAACCTTCAATTAGAATACAAAAAAGGCGATTTAATTGCCTACAAAGTGTTTCATAAAGACGGTTCTTTAATCAAAGAGGACAAAAAGAAAGGAGGCGATTTTTTATTTGAGAATTACTATTCAGACGGTACGCTTAGAACCGTAGGATCCTACATTCCGGGCGATGAAGGGAAAGATGGTTTATGGAAGTTTTACGACTATAATGGCGCTTTAAGTTCGCAAACCGAACATGCTGAAGGAATGCAAGTAGGCCAAGAAATTCATTATTATTCTACCGGAGACATCTACTCTACCACGAAGTACCAAAACGGGAAAAAGAACGGACCTTACATCCAGTACTATTCTAACGGAACTATTTCAGAACATGGGTTTTACATAAACAATAAAAAGGAAGGACTTTGGACTTCTTACCGTAGAAATCAATCTATTTCGAAAGAGATATTTTATGTAAAAGGAAAGGTAAATGGACCTAAGTATTACTACGCAGTTAACGGCAAAATTGACTTTATTGACCGTTATAAAATGGACGTGAATCAAGGGTTTGAAATTTTCGATACGAATGAAGTTCTTATTCAAAAAGTTGTTTTCACAGGCGACTCTTCCCAATATCACCCCCAATTTCCTACTGGAGATAAAATAAGATCGTTTACTAAAAAAGGAAACATCTATCATGGACCTTCCACCACTTATTACATTAATGGTCAAGTAAATTCGGTTGGACAATACTGGAATGATAACAAACATGGTAACTGGTTGAACTATTTCAAAAACGGTCAATTATCAAGCAAAGGCAAATACGAATATGGCCACAAAGTTGGCGATTGGATTTATTACCATGAAACAGGCGAAATTTCATTAAAAGAAACCTATGTAAATGGTGATTTACATGGCAAGAAAACGTGGTATCTAAAAAATGGCAAAATAGATTCTGAATACACGTACGAGCATGGCTCAAGACATGGAATCTCCACCTATTACGACCCAAACGGAGTGGTTCAACACATTAGAGAATACGCCTATGGCAAAATTGTTTCGTACTCTTATTTAGGCACAGACAATAAACCGGTGGCTTCCATTGAAATTGTTAATGAAACTTGCGATTGTAAATCCTATTTCTCTAACGGCAACCCATCGCGTATTTTTAGCATGAATAAAGAAAATTTTGAAGGGGATTATTTAGAGTATTATGAAAATGGCCAGTTGTATTCTAAAACAATCTATAAAGATGGTTTAAGACAAGGCACCGCTGTATTATTCTATGAAAATGGCACCATAAAAAGAGAAAAAACATATGTAAATGATCAAGTGGAAGGAAAAGTAATTCACTATGCAAAAGATGGAACTATAGAAAAAACCGAAATGTACCTTCAAGGAATTCGTCATGGTGAAGTAAACCACTATTCAAATGGTAGTATTACGTCTACAAACATTTATTATGACGGACATCAAATATCTAAATAATATGATGAAGCACTTTCTTCTATTTTTTACGTTGGGTTTTGCCACCTCTACCCTTGCCCAACCTAGTAAAGATCTAAAAAAGTATCAAGACAAATACCCCGGAGTTCAAATGGTGGTACTGGATGAAACCGAAGAAATTCATATTGAATTAATAAATGGAGAAATTCAGGTATCAGAGTCGTCTTACATCAAAATGATGTATTTAACTAAAGATGCAGGTTTGTTTAGAGAGCGAGAAATTGGCTTCTCTAGTTTTAGCACTATTTCAGATATCGTTGCTGTTACCTCTGTTCCTAGCGGAAATAAATACAAGAAAATAAAAACCAAAGAGTTTAAAGAGTCAGATGATTTGAACTCCAGCGTGTTTCATGATGATTCCAAAATAATTAGCTTCAGTTTTCAAGGCATGCAAATGGGTGCAATAACTGAATTATCGTACAACAGAACTGTTTTGGAACCCCATTTTCTAGGAAGGTCAATGCTACAAAACAGCTACCCCATTGAAAGTAAAACCTACAAAGTGGTAGTAGATAGTGAAATCAAAATGGCCTTTACCGAGTATTTGTTGGATCAAGACTTTATTTCGAAATCAGAAACTCAACAAAAAGGAAAAACCATTTACACATGGACCGTAAAAGAAAGCCCGGTAATCGTTTCTGAAAAATGGGCACCCAACATTACTTATTACGTTCCTCAGGTATTTCCAAGAATAGCCACATACACGGTAAACAATAAAGAAATCAATGTTCTAAGAGATAAAGGAGACCTTTTTTCTTGGTATGAAACCTTTGTAGATACGGTAAATTTAGATACGGATAACCCCATGATTCAAGCTACTGTAGATTCTTTACTCGTAGGAGTTGATTCAGATGTAGAAAAAGTAAAAAGAGTTTTTGAATGGACTCAAGAAAACATAAAATACGTTGCCTATGAAGCCGGCCTAGGCGGATTTGTACCTCGGTCTGCCATATCTGTATGTACCAATAGATATGGAGACTGTAAAGACATGGCCAGTACAATAACGCATCTTTTAAAATATGCAGGAATAGAATCTTATCTTACTTGGATTGGTACCAACACCATTCCTTTTACTTATGACCAACTTCCTACCCCATCTGTAGACAACCATATGATAGCCACTTATATTGATTCTGATGGTCAGTATTATTTTATGGACGCCACCGGTCGTTACATGCCTTTTGGCCTGCCAAGTAGCTTTATTCAAGAAAAAGAAGCGCTGATTCGTTTAGGGCCTGGAAAATTTGAAACGGTTAAAGTTCCTGCGGTTTCGCCTCAACAAAACCAAATAACCGACATAATTCACGCTACTATAGAAAACGGAACCCTTAAAGGTTCGGCTAAGAGTACTTTTCAAGGTTATTTCAAACAAAACCTTCAGTACAAAATTGAGGATTTGAACGAGTCGGACAAAGCCAAGTTTTTCAAGGATTATTTAAGAAAGGGAAACAATAAGTTTTTACCTACCGATATGGCTGAAAATTATCCATACCCCAATGAAAGACCTTATACTATTTCTTACAATTTTACCATTGATGATTACATCCTTACCAATGAAGATGAAATTTACATCAATTTTAATTTTAGTGACTTCTTTTCTGGAGATAAACTAAAAGAAGACCGAACCACTCCATTTACCTTCAAGTTTTTAGCCGAACAATTAGAAAAAACAGAATTTACTATTCCGAGCCACTTAACGCTAGACTACCTTCCTAAACCGGTGTTAATTGACAACGATCTACTTTTCTATTCTACTACATATCAAACTGTTGGAAATAAGATAACGGTAGAAACCAAATCTTATAAAAAGAAACTATATTACCAACCAGAAGAGGTAACTCTTTGGAACAAAAGCATAAACACCATCATAAAATCACAAAAAAATGTCGTTATACTTAAAAAGACTAATTAAGTCGTTTACCCTAATTTCACTAGTATTCACCGCTTTTTCGGGTTTCGCTCAATTCCAGCTAATGGATTATGATTGGGAGAAAACTTTAATAGTACCCACTATTCCTGATTCTTTAAAAGAAGAAGTCCAGATTTATTTTAAGAAATATCAAAAAGTAGAGTTTGGATTTAAAGACGAGCAGTTTTCGCAAATTGAAGTGACTCATGAATTGTTTTGGGTTAATTCGGATGAAGCCATTGACCGAAATAACAAGGTATATGTACCTATGGGTAAAGGAACTGAAGTTTTACTTACCCGAGCCAGAGTGATTAATCCTGACGGAAAAATTACAGAATTAAACGAGGATGACGTAAAAGAACTTACCGATGAAAATGAAAATACAGCCTATTACTATGCCCTTAAAGGGATAGAACTCGGTTCGTTTGTAGAATATTTTTATGTAATTCAAACAGCTCCAAGATACAATGGCACGCGTAAAGTGGCCCAAGAAATGGCTCCAATACTGGATTATCAATTTGATTTAATATCACCAACTCACTTAATTTTTGCAACCAAAAGCTACCATGGGTTTGGCGAATTACAAGAAGACACTTCAAATACGGATTATAATCACTTAACCAAACACATTAATTACATTCCAAAATTTGAAAAAGAAGATCAAGCCTACAACATTCCAAACCGGATGGCGGTAATATACAAGCTGGATAAGAATACGGCCAACAACACCTCTAATTTGGTTTCCTATAAATCGGTAGGAAACAACCTAATTACAGGATTTTCGGTAGGTTCTAAAACCGATTTAAAAGCCTTAAAAAGCATGTTAAAAGAAGCCAATATAGATGAAACCAAAAGTGAGAAAGACATTTTACGAGACTTGGAATACTATTACAAAACCAACTTTAGCATTTTTCAAGCAAATGCCGATGAGTTGGGTGATTTAGCATGGATACTAAAGAATAAAGCATCCAACTCTCCTGGTTTTATGAAGTTTATGGCATTATGTAGTGAGAAGTACGGTATTGATTATCGTTTTGTAATCACAGCCAACCGCCAGGCATATGCTTTTGATCCCAAATTTGAGGCGTACACCTTTCTGCGTAAATACCTCATGTACTTTCCTAAACTGGATTTATATATGGATATGGAAAGTAAGTTTGGCAGGCTTGGAATTGTGAACCAAAATTTCCAAGATAATTATGGTGTTTTCTTCAAAAAGGTAACCGTGGGAGAAGTCGTTTCATCGGTGAGTAAAATAAAATGGATTGAGGGAACAGATGCCGAAACATCACATAGCGATATGGATATGACGGTAAAGGTACCGGATGATTTTTCTACTTTAAACTTTACGTTAACCACCTCTGCTACTGGTCATAACGTAGCCGAAATTCAACCTTATTTTGGGTTAATGACTCCGGAGAATGAAAAGAAAATAAAAGAACAACTCATTAAATGGGTAGATGAAGATATGGATCTTCATGAGGTGAAAGCCGAGAATACAGGCTACCAAGTTTATGGAGAAAAACCATTATTAATGACGGGTGATTTTTCTATTGATAAATACATTGTTTCGGTACGAGATAAGTACCTCATTAAACTCGGTCTTTTCATAGGTCCTCAAGCCGAAATGTACCAAGATGCAAAGGCTAGAAAATTCCCGGTAGATATGGGCTTTAGAAAGAACTATCATCGGGTAATAAAATTTGAAATTCCAGAAGGATATAAAGCTACCAACCTAGAAAGCATTAATATGGAGGTTCTAGCCAAAGAGGAAGATGGTACTGTATATGCCGATTTTATTAGCTCCTACGCTCTTAACGGTAATATACTCACGGTAACTTGTGATGAGCGTTACCACAAAATTCATTATCCAGTGGAGCAATATGAAGACTACAGAAATGTAATTAATGCGGCTGCTGACTTTAATAAAATTGTTATTTATTTAGAAGAGAAATAAGGTTTAACCTGCTATTCTAAGCGTGAAACGACTTTTTCAATTATTGGAGAAGTCGTTTTGTTTTTATCAAACTACCCGTTTTTTTAGCAACCTTTTAAAAGGGTTTTCCGTAATCTCATCAAACACATTCCTTCCATAAAAATGAAATATCTAATCACGTTCCTATTTACCCTGATTTTCCAGATGGGTTTTTCTCAAAGTAAAAGTGATTTACACGTTACTTTAAATGGTTTGCACAATAACGATGGAGAATTGAGCATTTATATTCATCAAGGGCCCGAGGGCTTTCCTGATAAAAACATGTATCGTGTGGTAAAAATAAAATCGTTTACGGCTCCCGTAGCCAAAATTGTTATTCCAAATATTCTCTACGGAAGTACAGCCATATCGGTATTACATGATGAAAACAGCTCGGGTAAAATGGATTTCAATTTTGTGCATTACCCTACCGAAAGTTTTGGTTTTTATAAAAACTACAAGGTTTCCCTGCGCAGACCAGATTATGAAGAGGTGGCATTTGATGTAAATCAGCCAAAAATGGAGATTGAAATTAAAATGCAGAATTAGAATGTCAAATTATTCCATCCAAAGGAAAACATCTCCTATGAAGAACCACCACAAATACCTAATAAAATAGTAAATTCGCAATCGCTTAAAACGAACCGAAATTCAACATGTTTTGGTAGCTCTAAGCAGATTAATTAAAGTGTTTAATAGAAAACAACATTAGATATGCCAAAAGGAATTTTTACTGTGCCTATCCCCGTTAACGAACCAGTTAGAGCATACGCTCCGGGAAGCGCTGAACGTGAGTCATTATTGAATCAATACAACAAAATGTACAACAGCACTGTGGATGTGCCGATGTATATTGGAGACAAAAAAGTAACGACTGATAATAAAAAGTCAATCACTCCTCCACATGATCACCAACACGTAATTGGATCATTCAGCTACGGAGATAAAAGTCATGTACAAGATGCGGTTGACGCTGCCCTTGCTGCGAAGGCGGATTGGGAAAACTTAGGCTGGGAACATAGAGCTTCTATTTTCTTAAAAGCAGCGGAGTTATTAGCCGGTCCTTTCAGAGACAAAATGAACGCAGCAACTATGTTGGCACAGTCTAAAAACGTTATGCAAGCAGAAATTGATGCGGCATGTGAGTTTATTGACTTTTTACGTTTCAACGTACAGTATATGGTAGACATATACGCTAAGCAGCCAGAGTCGGCTCCAGGTATGTGGAACAAAGTTGAATACCGTCCGTTAGAAGGATTTGTATTTGCCATTTCTCCTTTCAACTTTACTTCTATTGCGGGTAACTTACCAGCTTCAGCGGCTATGATGGGTAACACTGTAGTTTGGAAACCATCTGATACACAAGTGTATTCTGCACAAGTAATTATGGAGTTGTTCAAAGAAGCAGGTGTACCTGACGGAGTAATTAACTTAATTACCGTGGATGGCCCGGATGCCGGAGATGTTATCTTTAACCATAAAGATTTTGCAGGACTTCATTTTACAGGTTCTACGGGTGTTTTCCAACATTTATGGAAAACTATCGGTACCAACATTCATAACTACCGTTCTTACCCTCGTATTGTAGGTGAAACTGGTGGTAAAGATTTCATTGTAGCTCATAAATCGTCTCATGCCCAACAAGTGGCTACGGGTATTTCAAGAGGTGCTTTTGAATTCCAAGGACAAAAATGTTCTGCAGCTTCTAGAGCTTACATCCCTACCAACATTTGGCCAGATGTAAAAGCAGCGGTTATTAAAGATGTAGAGTCGTTTAAAATGGGTTCTCCAGCAGACACCAACAACTTTATCAATGCAGTAATTGACGAAGTGGCCTTTGACAAAATTGCAGGTTACATTGATTTCATCAAAGAACAGGATGACGCAGAGATTATTGCTGGTGGTGGATACGACAAATCAAAAGGATACTTTATTGAGCCTACGGTTGTAGTTACTACTAACCCAAAATTCAGAACTTTATGTGAAGAAATTTTTGGCCCGGTAATGACTATTTACGTTTACGATGAAAACGATTTTGAAGCTACTTTAGACTTAGTAGATAACACTTCGGAATACGCATTAACAGGAGCTATTTTCTCTCAAGATAGATACGCTGCTGAATTTGCCACTAAGAAATTAAGAAACGCTGCCGGTAACTTCTATATCAACGACAAGCCAACTGGAGCTGT
>JBMYWA010000057.1:0-15152 GCA_049606935.1 Salibacteraceae bacterium | reverse complement strand
TATTCAATGACAAAGTCACTTTCTTAGAAAAAGAAACCGACAACGGTTCCACCACGTTTACCGGGCGATACAACTCTCCCCTTACCCGATCGGTCCATTTATATACCAAAGGACGTGTATATACCAAATCACCTTTTAAAGTAGTAATTGTGAAGGTAGCCTCTACCACCGCATCATTTTCGGGTTGCCCAATTAAATCGGGATTTGGAACCGTAAAAGTGTTCCCATCATTTTCTTCGGCTAACCAATAAGGATTCGAAACTTGAGTGATTCCCGGCAGCTCTGACTCCACTTCAAAATAGGTGTTCTTTAATCGTTCAGACATCGTTTTTTCAACGCTGCCCATTTTTACAGAAGTCAATTCAAATGGATAATTGGTTTGTGAAATTATATATGCTTTCGCTTGGAAATCTTCATTCACCACTAGTAACGGTTTCTCGGTTCTAAAGTCCATCCATAAACCGGCACAGGCCGCAATTATGTCTTTAACCGATTCTGCTTTTTGTTGTTTAAAACGGTTATCGGGCATAGCATTAATGGCTACATACAAATCCATTAAAGCATCAATACTATTAGATGGCGCGGTTACATCATATTTGGACAAAATCTTATCCAACTGCTTTTGAATTACCTTTCCACCTTCTACATCCGACCAAACTCTAATGTTATTTTGAAGGACATCTTTCTGAGTAGAATCGCCTTTAATCAGCTTCATATACTCCAATTTATCACCCCTTTGAATAGACATTCCAAAACCTTGACTTTGATGTTGACTTCTCGATACCGAAGCAATCTCCGCATACGAAACCCCTAAAACCGGGTCAAATTGACCAAAGTTGGTTGTGGTGTATTCATCTTTATGTTCATGGATAGTTTTGTTCCACCAAGAGCTTTCATTCCAGTATAACTTCTGAACTTGCCAAGCCCCAAATTCTTTTGCCGTTTCAGGAAATTGATTCGGATCTGCGGCTAAATCAAAAGCCTCAGCCGCAATCATGGCCGACACCGTATGATGTCCGTGACCAGCACGAGAATCAGGTGGAAAACGAGTCACAATAACATCTGGCTTAAACTTTCTAATAACCCGAACTGCATCTTCTAACAAAACTTGTTTATCCCAGTGTTTAAAAGTTTCTTCTGCAGATTTCGAGTACCCAAAATCAATAGCTCTACTAAAATATTGCGTCCCCCCATCTTCACGTCTAGCCTCTAACAATTCTTGGGTACGAATCATACCTAACAATTCCCCTTTTTCATCGCCAATAAGGTTTTGTCCGCCATCACCACGGGTTAAAGAAAAATAGGCCGTTTCTACATTCATACCTTTACTTAAATAGGCAATCAAACGGGTATTTTCATCATCTGGATGTGCGGCAAAATAGAGCACTCTATTCAACACTCCGGTTTTATGAATTTCTTTTAATATCTCGGCCCCATCAAGCGATTTTTGCTGAGAAAAACCAGCAGTGCTCATGCACAACGCAAAAGCTAAAAAAATGTATTTCATAGAAAATTTATCTCTCGTTTCAGAAAAACCAAATATACATTTGGATAGTAATTTTTGTATCAAAATGCAATTAAAAACATATCCTTAACAAAACACTATGCCACTATCAAAACTCAAAAGCTAACGTCCTCTTACTAGTTACAGAATTTTCATTTTTAAATTTAAGGCAATTCTTATAAGAAAATTGAATAGTAACCCATTTTTGATTGTTTATTCTTACCTTAATCTTACCTATTTCTAAAGAAGCGCCAACAACATTTTAACGACCAAACAACCACCTACCCCGCTTTATCACAATGAATTAATGACAAAAACCAGACAAAGCCATTTACTATGTTATTTAGAATCGTTCTAAATTAAAATTCCGATTGTCATATTTTTGACGTTTATTAACAACAATATTGCCTTTCTGCTATTTTTGCGAACTATAAAATCGCCTTTGCGAGAGAATTAAATTAAGCATTGAAATACGCTCCACATGAGTTTAAAAATTTCGATTAACAGAATTAAGGTACATTTAGGTGTACTTTCTTTGTTTCTAGTTTTAGCCCTATCCGGGTATTCCCAAGACGGAAAAAAATTATTTAAAGCCAATTGTGCGGCATGTCACAAGATTGACAAGAAACTTATCGGTCCAGCCTTAGCGGGCATTGAAGACAGATGGGAAAGTAAGGAAAATCTTATTGCATGGATTGCCAATTCTGGTCAGTATTTAAAAGACAATCCAGGTGATGCATATGCACAGGATTTGTTTAAAGAATACAATCAACTTCAAATGAACGCAATGCCTTTGAGTACTGCTGAAATTGAATCAATTTTAGCATACATTGCAGCACCACCAGCTGATCCAGCTCCTGTTGCTGCAGCCGCTCCTGTTGCTGCTTCTGCTCCAGCTGAAGACTATACTAATGTTTGGTTGTTATCTTTCACCCTTATTTTTGTAGTAGTAATCGGTGTTATTTTAAGTGTTAAGGCATCTTTAAAGAGAATCTTATTAGAACTTAAAGGGGAAGAAGGTTTAGCTGCAATTGGTGAAATTAACGATATGGATTTATCGTTATACCAACAATCCATTTTATGGGCTAACCGTAATACCAAATGGATGATTGTTGTTTCAATTTTTGCATTTATCGGTATTCTTTACATCCTATGGTCTTCAATTTGGACAATCGGTGTGTATAAAGGTTACGCGCCAGAGCAGCCAATTAAATTTTCACACAAAATTCACGCGGGCGATGATGGTATTGATTGTGTGTATTGTCACTCCGGTGCCGAAAAAGGACGTACTTCAGGTATTCCTTCTGTGAATGTTTGTATGAATTGTCATAAAGGTATTGAGTCGGGTAAACTTTACGGGACAGAAGAGATTGCAAAAATCTACGATGCTGCAGGTTGGGATGCTGAAAACCAGAAATACATTCCTAGAAATCAAAAACCTATTGAATGGGTAAAAATTCATAACTTACCAGATCATGCTTATTTCAACCACTCCCAACACGTAGTAGTTGGTAAAGTAGATTGTAAAGAATGTCACGGTGATGTTGCGACTTTTGAATATCCTATGCATCAAGAAAACGATCTAACCATGGGTTGGTGTATTGAATGTCATAGAACAAAAGAGGTTAAAATGAACGGAAACCCATACTATGATAAACTTCATGCTCAGTTAGTAGAGAAGTATAAGAAAGATGGTTTAGAGACATTTACTGTAAACCAAGCTGGTGGAATCGAATGTGCAAAATGCCACTATTAATCAATTAGCCATAACGAGAAAGAATAAGATTATGAGTAATTCAAGACAATACTGGCAAAGTGTTGAGCAACTAGATAACAACGAGGAGTTTGTTGCAAAAAATAGCAATGAATTTCAAGAAGAGTTGCCTCTAGATCAATTTCTAGAGAAAGAAGAGTTGAGTACTTCTTCTACTTCAAGAAGAGACTTCTTAAAGTTTGTGGGCTTTAGTGTAACAGCAGCTACTTTAGCGGCTTGTGAAGCTCCAGTAATGAAATCCATCCCATACGTAGTTAAACCAGAAGAAATTACACCTGGGGTTGCTAATTATTATGCATCAGCATATTATGATGGGTTTGATTTCGCTCCTATCTTAGTTAAAACTAGAGAAGGTCGTCCAATTCATATTGAAGGTAATAAGGATAGTAAATTAACCAATGGTGGAGTGAACACACGTGTGAACTCATCGTTGTTAAGCTTATATGACGAAGCAAGAGTTAGAAATCCAAGATTAAATGGTGAAGAAACCAAATGGTCTAAAGTAGATAAAGCTGTAAAAGCGGGTTTAAAGGGTGCGAAAAACGTTAGAATATTATCTAATACTATTGCTTCTCCTTCTACTCAAGCTGCCATTGACTTATTTGCCTCTAAATTAGGAACAGAAGAAGCTCCGGTAAACTTCAAGCATGTTACCTATGATGAAGCTTCATCTGCAGGTATCATTAATGCAAACAAAAACTACTATGGCAAAGCGGTGGTTCCTAACTACAACTTTGATAAAGCAAACGTTATTGTTGGTTTTGGTGCAGATTTTCTATCTACTTGGTTAAACGCCAACCAATACGCAGCAGCGTACGGTGTGCACAGAGCTCCAAAAAATGGAGAGATGTCTCGTCACTACCAATTTGAAGCTAATTTTTCTTTAACAGGAACAAACGCGGATATTAGAGGTGCTGTTAAACCTAACGAAATTGGTTTAGCTGTTATTGATCTGTATAATGCAGTGGCAAAAGCAACTGGAAACGCAACCGTTAAAGGTGCTAAATACGAAGACGATAACAATGTAGCTTCAAAAATTAAAAACGCGGCTAAAGACTTAGTATCTCACAAAGGTTCTTCATTAGTAGTTTGTGGTTCAAATGATGTTGCTACTCAAGAGTTGGTTAACGGAATTAATCAAATGATTGGTTCTTATGGTTCAACCATTGAGATGGATAAACCATTAAACATCCGTAAAGGAAACGATACTGACTTCATTAACTTGGTAAAAGAAATGAAGTCTGGTGCTGTTGACGCATTATTTATCTATGGTGTAAATCCAGTATATAGTGCTCCTGCCGATTTAGGATTTGCCGCAGCTTTAGCTAAGGTAAAAACATCTGTTTCTTTTAGCACTTTTGCTGATGAAACAGCTTCTGCCACTACGGTTTTAGCTCCTGATAATCATTACTTCGAAAACTGGAACGACTATTCACCGGTAGCAGGTTCAATTTACATGGCGCAGCCAGTAATTCGTCCGTTGTTTTCAAAAACAGCTGCTCACCAAGGAACACGTCAAGCACAAGAAAGTTTATTGAGATTTGTAAAAGTTAAAACTAGCTTTTACGATTTCATGAAAGAAAACTGGTCTGCTACCATCCTTCCAAACCAAACCAAGTATTCTACTTTAGAATCACTTTGGAACAACACGGTTCATGACGGTTTTGCAGAATATACTCCTGCTCCAGTACCAATGACATTAGAAATGACAATAGCTCCTGAAGCTTCAGTTTCTGCTTCTAATGTAGTGAAGAATTCAAAAGCTACTGGAATGGTAGCTGAATTATATACCGAAACCAACATGGGTATCGGTAACCAGGCTAATAACCCTTGGTTACAAGAGCTACCTAACGTAATTACCAAAGTAACTTGGGACAATTACGTAGCCATGAACCCAGAAGATTGTAAAGCAAACGGATACGCTACCAATTACGGTCAGCAATTACCCGCTTCCCTTGCAAATGTTACCATAGGTGGTACAACAATGAAACTACCAGTAATTGCAACACCAGGTCAAAAAGTAGGTGCTGTCTCTATTGCTGTTGGTTATGGTCGTACGAACGCGGGTAAAGTTGTAGAACAAGGTGACATGGTTGCTGCTGATGGTGTTACAAAAACTATTGGTGCAAACGTATTCCCAGGTGTTTCTACTAAAAATGGTACTTTCAACTACTACGTTGATGTTACGGTTGAAAATGCAAACGAAGAATATCCAATTGGTCTAGCGCAAACGCACTTTACCGAAATGGATCGTAAAATTGTAAACGAAACCTCTTTAGAGACTTTCTTAAAAGGAAAAGACACATACAACCCAGATCCAACTGTTGTAGATGCTTATGGTAAAACACAAAAAGTTGAAAAACTTGATTTGTGGGCTGCTCAAGATATCAAAAACGGTCACCGTTGGGGAATGACTATAGATTTATCTAAATGTATTGGATGTAGTGCTTGTGTTACTTCTTGTCATTCTGAAAACAACGTTCCTGTTGTGGGTAAAGATGAAGTAAGAAGAAACAGAATCATGTCTTGGTTGAGAGTAGATCGCTACTTCTCTTCAGATATGTCGAAAGCAACTGCTGGCGATACTGGAACAATCGACATGTATGCGCAAATGGAGGTGCCTTCTGCTTACCCAGAAGCGGTTCACCAACCAGTAATGTGTCAACAATGTAACCACGCACCGTGTGAAACTGTTTGTCCAGTAGCGGCAACAACACATAGTGACGAAGGTTTGAATCAAATGACTTATAACAGATGTATTGGTACTAGATATTGTGCAAATAACTGTCCGTATAAAGTTAGAAGATTTAACTGGTTCAACTACATTGGTGATTCTAAATTTACAGATGTAAACCCATCACAAAACGATTTAGCTCGTATGGTTTTAAACCCTGACGTTGTAGTTAGAGCTCGTGGTGTAATGGAAAAATGTTCTTTCTGTGTTCAACGTATCCAACATGGTAAATTAGACGCTAAGAAAGAAGGTAGAACCGTGAACGATGGAGAAATTGTAAGTGCTTGTGCTTCGGTTTGTCCAACAAACGCAATCCAATTCGGTGACCTAAACGATGACCATACTATGGTTAAGAAAACGTCAGACGATGAAAGATCATACCATTTATTAGAAGAAGTAGGTACTCAACCTAACGTATTCTACCTAACAAAGGTAAGAAACGTAGAAGGTGA
The DNA here is from genome assembly GCA_049606935.1 of Salibacteraceae bacterium. Taxonomy (GTDB): domain Bacteria; phylum Bacteroidota; class Bacteroidia; order Flavobacteriales_G; family Salibacteraceae; genus CAJXZP01. Next base: position 8,688 of record JBMYWA010000057.1, on the reverse strand, counting down.
AAGAATTCCTGCTGGTTTAGGACATGGTACCCATGCATCACATGATGACCATGGACATGGTGAAGAAGAACATGCTGCTCACGAAGGTGATGCACATTCTGAAGAACACTCAGCACATTAATTAGATTAGTATTACGATTAAAATAAAACCGAATGGTTAAGGAAGCAGAAGTTAGAGATCCGTTAATTCTTGGTAAAGACGTTACTTACCACAGTATTACCGAGGACGTATGTCGTCCGATTGAAGGTAAAGCGGGTAAATTATGGTGGCTCATGTTCAGCGTTGCAATTGTACTTGCAATCTGGGGTACCGGAATGATACTTTACACTATTGGACGTGGTATTGGTGTATGGGGTCTAAACAACACTATTGATTGGGCTTGGGATATTACCAACTTTGTTTGGTGGGTAGGTATTGGGCACGCAGGAACATTGATTTCTGCGGTACTATTATTGTTCCGTCAAAAATGGAGAATGGCCATTAACCGTTCTGCAGAGGCAATGACAATCTTTGCCGTAATTATGGCAGCTCTTTTCCCAGGAATTCACATGGGTAGAATTTGGTTAGCTTATTTTGTTTTCCCTGTACCAAACCAATTTGGTTCTTTATGGGTAAACTTTAACTCTCCTCTTTTATGGGATGTATTTGCAATTTCAACTTATTTCTCTGTATCATTTGTATTCTGGTACATTGGATTAATTCCTGATTTTGCTACTATTCGTGACAGAGCAAAAGGCCCAATGGCAAAAAAGGTATATAGCCTTTTAAGTTTTGGCTGGACTGGTAACGCAATGGCATGGGTACGTTTTGAAGAGGTATCTTTAGTTTTAGCAGGTTTAGCAACTCCACTTGTATTCTCGGTACACTCCATTGTATCTATGGATTTTGCAACATCAGTTATCCCAGGATGGCATACCACTATTTTCCCTCCATATTTTGTGGCAGGTGCGGTATTCTCTGGTTTCGCAATGGTACAAACTCTATTACTTGTAGTAAGAAAGGTTCTTCATTATGAAAAATACATTACTATTCAACATATTGAATTAATGAACCGAATTATCACTGTTACAGGTTCAATTGTAGGTGTAGCATATTTATCTGAGTTGTTTATTTCTTGGTACTCTGGTGTAGAGTATGAAGGATACGCTTTCTTAAATAGAGCAACAGGACCTTACTGGTGGTCGTACGCAATCATGATGAGTGCCAACGTTATCTCTCCACAATTGTTTTGGTTTAAGAAATTAAGAACAAGTTTAGTGTTCTCTTTCTTCTTATCAATTATCGTAAATATAGGTATGTGGTTTGAGCGTTTTGTAATTATTGTAACTTCTCTACATAGAGATTACATTCCTTCAAACTGGTCTATGTTCCATCCAACATTTGTGGATATAGGTGTGTACTTAGGTACTATCGGAATCTTCTTCGTATTATTCTTAGGATTTACAAGAGTATTCCCAGTATTAGCATTGAACGAGTTGAAATCAATCTTGAAATCTTCGGGAGAGTCTTACCGAGGTAAAGATTCTGGACACCACTAATAACCGTAGTTAAAGTAAGAAAAATGACTAAAGAGAAATTTATATACGGAATGTACAATGATGACGACTTAATGATAGCCGGAATCAAACAGTTACAATCTAAAGGAATTCACGTTAGAGATGCTTACTCTCCATTCCCTATTCATGGGTTGGAAGATGTACTTGGCATGAAATGGACTAGAATTGCAATTGCTGCATTTATCTATGGTATTACAGGTTTAACGCTTTCTATTATCACCATAAACTATATGATGATTATGGACTGGCCTTTAAATATTGGTGGTAAACCAAACTTCCACTTTTATCAAAACCTACCTGCATTTATTCCAATTATGTTTGAGTTTACGGTTTTATGTGCTGGTCATGGTATGGCTATTACTTACTTCTTCAGAAACATGACCTTACCAGGTCTACCTGCAAGAAATCCGCACCCAAGAACTACAGATGATCACTTTGCAATTGAGGTGGCAGAAAATGAAAACTCAAAATTCTCTAAAGAAGAAATTGAAACTATGATTACCGAATCAGGTACCGTAGCTGTTTTTGAAAAAGAGAGAATCGTTAAATTCCTATAATCGACTAGCAATGAAAAGAAACGATTTAAATATTATGAATATCGCTAAGAAATTATCAGGAGCTTTATTTATTGGACTTATTGGATTGAGTTTACATTCTTGTACTTCTGATCCAAATTCACCTGGTGTGGAATACATGCCAGATATGTACCGTTCACCTGCGATTGAGCCTAATATGCAACAAATGGATGAATATGCTGCAGATAGTCAAGCGGTACGTTTACCAGCAGAAGGAACAATTCCAAGAGGGTTCATGCCTTTTTCTATTCCAGAATCTAATGAAGGATATAAAATGGCGGCTGATTTAAAAAATCCATTACCATATAGTGACGAAACTTTAAAAGAAGGTAAAGTTATTTACGGAAAAATGTGTTCTCATTGTCATGGTAAAACAGGTAAAGGTGACGGAGGTGTTATCAACAATTCTGATTATCCACCACCACCGGCATACGATGGTTCTATTAAAAATGTACCTGCAGGACAAATTTTCTATTCTATCACCTATGGAAAAAACATGATGGGTTCACACGCTTCACAAATTTCTCAAGAGGACAGATGGAAACTAGTTTTCTATGTGCAAAAATTACAAGGACATGATGTAGCTGCAATTAATGCACCAACTAGTGAGCTAGTAGAAGTTCACCATGAAACCGGTGAAGTTGAAATTGTTGAAGTAGAAACTGCATCGATTGAAGCAGCTCATTAATAGGAAGTAGATTAATAATACAAGAAATTTTAGATAAATGGACCAATTTACATTTACAGACAAATCCAAAAAGATCTTCATGGCGTTGATCGTAATTGGAATAGCTTCAATTGCATATGGTGTACTTGATAGCTCAGTTACTGCGGACCGTATTTGGGTAAGCGCACTGATTAACGGATGGTTTTTCTTCAGTATTGCATTAATGGCAACCACTTTTATTGCAATTAATTCTGCTTCTCAATCAGGTTGGGTAGTTGTTTTAAAAAGAGTTTTTGAAGCTGTTAGTTTATACGTTCCGGTTGGAGCTATCACACTAATCATTGTTTTCATTGCGGCATCTATGCATTGGACTCACATCTATCACTGGATGGATCCAGAAGCTGTTGCCCACGATCCGTTATTACAACATAAAGAACCATACTTGAACTTGCCATTTTGGTGGGGAAGAGCTCTAGTTATGTTAGGGGTATGGACAATGTTCACATTCATATACCGTAAAAAATCATTAAAAGAAGATGCAGAAGGTGGAACTAAAATTTACACCAAAAGCATGGTAACTTCTGCTTTATTCTTAGTTTTCTTCGGATATTCTTCCGTAGTAGCAGCTTGGGATTGGTTTATGTCAATTGATGCGCACTGGTTTTCTACTCTTTACGGATGGTACATATTCTCAGGAATGTGGATTGCAGGTATGATTACCGTTTTCTTACTTACCCATTACTTAATGGGTAAAGGATATTTAAAACAAGTGAATGCCAGTCATATTCATGATTTAGGAAAATTCATATTTGGTGTTTCTTTCTTATGGACCTACCTATTCTTTAGCCAATTCATGTTAATTTGGTATGCAGATATACCAGAAGAGGTAACTTACTATATTCCAAGAATCAACGATTATTCGATTTCGTTTTGGTCAATGGTTTTAATCAACTTCTTAGTACCAATGTTATTTTTAATGTCTAAAACCACTAAAAGAAACAGAAATGTTCTTGCAGTTGTTTCAGTAATTATTTTCTTTGGCCACTGGATGGATATCTATTTTTTAGTAACTCCAGGTGTTTTAAAAGACCAAGGTCAAATTGGTATTGTAGAACTAGGAATGTTATTAGGATATTTAGGAATGTTCTTATTTGTAGTGTTTAGAGAACTTGAAAAAGCTCCGTTAATGGTTAAAAACCATCCGTTGCTTGATGAAAGTACTCATCACCACATTAATTAATATAATTATAGGAAACATCATTTTTCGCGAAATGATGTTTCCTTGTTTTACCTCAAAGTGTAAGCTTTGAGTTTTTGTTTAAATAATTTATAACTAAATCAATCAATATGAGCTTTTTATTAGGCTTTGCCGCAGTTGTTCTGGCAGTAGTTTTAATTGTTCAAATCATTCGTGTATTTGAACTTACCTCTAAACTTAGTGGAAACGACCAATCTAAGGTTAGTTTTAAAGATAACCGTACCAGAGCTTTTTCATGGTTATTATTTATGACGTGGTATTTCGCACTATTTGTTTGGGTAGTAATGAAATGGGGTCCTCACGTTTTACCAGAGGCGGCTTCAGTTCATGGAGAAAGTATTGACTTCTTATTAAATGTAAACTGGGCAATTATCCTTATTGCATTCTTTATCACCCATATTGTTCTGGTAACTTTTGTTTTAAAGTACTATGCTCGTCCTGGTTCAAAGGCAACTTTTATCTCTCATAACAATACCTTGGAGATTTTATGGACTACTACTCCGGCAATTGTTTTAGCTGTAATCATTATTCTAGGATTAAAAACTTGGAATGAGTATAATGGCGATGTTGCGGAAGATGCAATTAACATTGAATTATACGCAAAACAATTTGATTGGACAGCACGTTATGCTGGTGACGATAACCAATTAGGAAAAGCAAACTTTAACTTTATAAATACTCAAAATGCTTTAGGTTTAGTTACTGAAACTACTATAAAAATTAGAATTACTGAATTGGAAGAGCAAATTGCAGAGTTAAAAGATTACTTAACCACTGTTCCAAAAGACGGATTAAAAGAGACTGAAACTCTAGCGGCAATTCATCATAAAGAAACTCAGTTATCAAAAATTCACGCGTTTAGAAGAAACAATCAATTGGCTAAAAATGCAGCCAAAGATGATAAACTGGTTAAGGTAGAATTTCACGTTCCAGTAGGTCGTCAAATTAACTTTTCTATGCGTTCTCAAGATGTTATTCATAGTGCGTTTATGCCTCACTTTAGAGCTCAAATGAACTGTGTGCCAGGTATGGTGACTAGAATGCGTTTTATACCAACTATTACCACCGCAGAAATGCGTGTTAAAACTGGAAATAAAGACTTTGACTATTTATTACTTTGTAATAAAATTTGTGGTGCAGCACATTACAACATGCAAATGAATGTAATTGTTGATACCCAAGAAGATTACGACAAGTGGATTGCAGAGCAAGCTACATTTAACGAGAAGTTAATGGCAGCTCTTGGACTAACAGAAACAGATAATAATTTAGCTCTAAACAACCAATAATATAAACTATGAGCAGTACAGCACACGCAGCAGATCATCATCACGAAACGTTTATCAGCAAGTACGTTTTTAGTCAAGATCACAAAATGATTGCTAAGCAATTCTTGGTAACAGGAATGTTTATGGCAACCATTGGTATGATCATGTCGGTTTTATTTAGAATTCAAATTGCATGGCCAGGTGAAGGTTTTGCAATCGTAAACTTCTTTTTAGGAGACAAATGGGCTCCAGATGGGGTAATGGATCCTAATATGTATTTGGCATTAGGTACAATTCACGGTACCATCATGGTATTCTTCCTTTTAACAGCTGGTTTAAGTGGAACATTTGCCAACCTTCTAATACCTTACCAAATTGGAGCACGTGATATGGCTTCCGGTTTCATGAATATGCTATCCTATTGGTTGTTTGCATTGTCATCGGTAATCATGATTGCTTCATTATTTGTAGAAACAGGACCTGCTTCTGCAGGTTGGACCGTTTACCCTCCATTATCCGCTTTACCACAAGCAATGCCGGGTTCTGGTTTAGGTATGACTTTATGGTTAGTTTCAATGACCTTGTTCATTGCTTCATCAATGATTGGTGGTTTGAACTACATCGTAACTATCGTGAACTTACGTACCACAGGTATGTCAATGACGCGTTTACCATTAACCATTTGGGCTTTATTAGTTACAGCAATCTTGGGTCTTTTATCTTTCCCAGTATTATTATCTGCTGCTTTACTTTTATTATTTGATAGAAGCTTTGGTACCTCTTTTTACTTATCAGATATCTTTATTGCTGGTGAGGCTTTAGATTATAACGGTGGTTCTCCAATCTTGTTTGAGCACTTATTCTGGTTCTTAGGTCACCCTGAGGTATATATTATCCTATTACCAGCATTAGGTTTAACATCCGAAATTATTGCTACCAACGCTAGAAAACCAATTTTTGGTTACAAAGCGATGATTGGTTCAATACTAGCAATTGCATTCTTATCATTTATCGTTTGGGGTCACCATATGTTCTTAACGGGTATGGATCCATTCTTAGGTAGTGTATTTACATTTACTACTCTATTAATTGCTATTCCATCTGCGGTAAAAGTATTTAACTACTTATCTACTTTATACAAAGCAAATATTCAGTTTACTCCAGCAATGATGTTTTCTATCGGTATGATTTCAACATTCATTTCTGGTGGTTTAACAGGAATTATTTTAGCAGATGCAGCTCTTGATATTACGGTACACGATACGTACTTTGTGGTAGCTCACTTCCATATTGTAATGGGGTTCTCTGCAGTAAATGCAATGTTTGCTGGTGTTTACCATTGGTTCCCAAAAATGTATGGAAGAATGATGAACCAAAAATTGGGTATCATTCACTTCTGGGCAACTTTAGTATCAGGATACGGTGTTTTCTTTCCAATGCACTTTTTGGGCTTGGCAGGTGTACCTAGACGTTATTACACTAACTCAGAGTTTCCATTGTTTGATACTTTTATAGATATGAACGTGTTAATGACCGTATTCGCGATAACAGCTTCATTAGCGCAATTGATTTTCTTCTTTAACTTCTTTTATTCTATAAAAAGAGGACCAAAGGCAAGTCAAAATCCTTGGAGAGCAAATTCTTTAGAATGGACCACTCCTGTGGAGCATATTCACGGTAACTGGCCTGGTGATTTACCAGTAGTTCACCGTTGGGCATACGATTACAGTAAGCCGGGTAAAGCAGAAGATTTTGTTCCCCAAATTGTACCTTTAGAAGAAGGTGAAGTGGATGGTGAGCACTAAAAATAATTTCCATTATTGGATGAAGCCCTTGCATTATTGCAAGGGCTTTTTTGTGTTATCAACTATTCTAATCTCCTTTAATTCTTATGCCCAATTCTTTGACTCTATTGAAGTAGCCCTTACCCATAAACCTACGCTTGATTTAAAATTAGAATCCAGAAATTCCTTCTTTGCCAATGAATGGGCATTAATTAGTGGTATTCGCGTTGGATTAAACTTTAATGAAACCTTTAAAACAGGTTTAGGGTACAGTTGGTTACGAAAAGAAATAAGGCACGAAATATCAGTAGATGGGCAAAACGTTCAGGCTGATTATTTTTTCCATTATGGAACCGTGTATGGCGAATATACCTTTTATGATGAGAAACCCTTTTCCATGACCATATTCGCATCTATAGGTGGAGGAAGAGCTTGGGATAGATACATTGATAACCAAGGGGAACGTCAAACCGCTAACAGCAGTTTTGTCTTTGTATACGAGCCCTACATGACCGGAATGGTAGATGTTTTAAAATACTTTAAAGTAGGAGCCGGTATGGGATTTAGAATTGCCCTTTCGGATGATAAATATTCCAGGCAAAAACTAAATACATTAATCTATGTTTTTAAACTTCAGGTAAAGATTTCTGATATAATGGATGACATGGTAAGGAAGTAATTAAATCCAATAAAAATTCTAATTTAGAGGACTTAAAAACCTATAGACAAATTAGAATCCAAAATAATGAACAAAACGCTCACCATATCTGTTCTTTGTGAGCCTTCCTCTCGTTTAAATAATCTTAATCCAGTTCAACATCCTTTTACCACTGGCTATTTTGGGAATTCTATAAAAGAGACAAAACGATACCTATTTAAACACAAAAACCTTAACCACATCGTTTTTGTGCAAACCAAACCAAATATTATTCAAAACATAGACTTTCATTTATGGCGGAAAAAGTTTCATCTAGATTTCATATTTGTAGGCAAAACGTTACCCAAAGAATTGATACAATACATTACCTCCAATTCAATAAGTGGTTTTTTAACTGAGGATGACTTCTTACAACCCCAGTTAAACCTCTGGGTTCATGAAATAAAAACAAATGGTTATATCACTAATAAACATGTTCCAGAAGAATATTGGATTAAAAGGCCTTCATACTCCTACCCACGGGTCATGCCAAAGCTATCTGAAAGAGAGTCTCAAATTCTAACTTTGGTTTGTCATGCTATGTCACCAAAAGTGATAGCCCAAAAATGCCATACGAGCGAAGCAAATGTGAGAAAAGTAATTATTCAATTACGACAAAAAATACCCTCCCATTCAACCGCAGAACTAATAGTAATTTGTATTGCAAATTTATGGGTGGAACTAGATACTAATATATACAATTATAAAAGCGAAAAATAGTATCAAAATTGTTACCCGTTAAATGGGTAGAATAAAGTTAATTTACAATTCTAATAATTCACTTAAACTTTTCTAATAATGAAAAACCTGTATGCAACACCAAGCAACAAGCAACAAGCAACAAGCAACAAGCAACAAGCAACAAGCAACAAGCAACAAGCA
>JBMYWA010000056.1:0-15185 GCA_049606935.1 Salibacteraceae bacterium | reverse complement strand
ACGGTAGAAAAGACAATCCATTAAGAAAAAATTTTCTTCTTTTTAAAACGTCTTTTAAATAGTAATTTTTAATTTTACAACACACAAATAACTAAAATGAATTATTTATCGAAATTGCTAGCCATTTTTCTATTTATGGCTTCTTTTAATCTTTTTTCACAAGAACAAGAATTTATTGGTGAGAATAGCGAGTTACTCATTGGCAAAACAGTAAAATTTGACCCAGAAATGGGCTTGGTAGATGTGTATAGCGATACCAATTTAACATTCAAAATTTTTGAGAAACGTTTCCATACCAATCCAAAAAAATTAGTCAAATACACCTTTGTGGTTTCTGGCGTATTTAATCCCAATAGAATTAATCACAAAGGGTTAATACTCAAAAATGAAGAACTTGGAGAGGTTTATTATCCTTATTACACCAAGAATAATTCTGAGTTTTACTTGCTAATTCAAGACTAAACACAACACATTAAAGCAAATGATAATTTAGCGCCTAGAATAAAGGCCCTTAAAATTGCTTTGCTTTAATTTTGACACATGATAATAAATGACATCAATTTTATTCCATTTACAGAAGATGTCAACGGCATTACTTTACCCCATAAATTCACTTTTCCTTTTGATTACATTCCACATGAAATAGCCAAAGTTGCTTCCATTCAGCTCCAACAGTATCTACTGTCTCCTAAGGAATGGCACCATGACTTTGGCCTACATTCACCTAATAACGAAAATGTTATGGGTAAAATGTTTGGGGTTTTGGTGGTGAAAAATACAGCTGGGAAATTGGGTTTTTTACAAGCCTTTTCAGGTATCATCGGAAAAAAGACGCAATTAAAAGGGTTTGTGCCACCCATTTTTGACCGGTTAAAACCGGGGTTTGCGTATTCCTCTAAAGAAAAAGAAATAGTATTGTTAAACCAAACACTAGGTGGTCTAGAAAAAGACCCCAAATATGTCGCTTTAAAAACCGAACATGAAAACTTCTTAGCTTCAAAAGAGACTGAACTTTTGTTACTAAAAAAAGAATTAAAAGAAGCAAAAAAACTTCGGCAAGCTATTCGAAAAGAAGCAAAAGCAAAATTAAACGAGAAAGATTACGAAATTCTTCATCAATCTCATCAAATAGAAAGCAGGAAACTAGATTTTGAATACAAAAAAAAGCATTCTTCCTTTTTGGAAGCAAAGCAGATTTTCACCGAAAAATTACACCCTATAACGGAGCAAATCAATGTTTTAAAAGCACTTCGGAAGAAAAAATCTGCCGAAGCACAACAACTAATATTTGATCAATATCAATTTAATAACGGAAAAGGAGAAAAAACCCAAATTCAAAATATTTTTAAGAACACCCCCGGCAAAACACCTCCATCTGGAGCAGGAGATTGCGCTGCCCCTAAACTTTTGCAATACGCGTTTATTAATAACTACACCCCCATTGCGCTAGCCGAGTTTTGGTGGGGCAAATCACCAAAACTAGAAGTACGTCAACACAAAAAATATTATCCAGCTTGTAAGGCTAAATGTCATCCAATACTATCGTACATGCTTCAAGGCCTAAATGTGGATACCAATCCAGTACTAAGCTACAACCCCAAAGACCTAACCATTGAAACCTTATTTGAAGACGAATTCATTGTTGTGATTAACAAACCGGCTCACTTACTTTCTGTACCCGGAAAAACAATAAAAGATTCCGTACAAAAAAGAATGCAAACCAAGTACTTAAACGCAACTGGACCACTCACGGTACACAGACTTGATATGGGCACCTCAGGAATTATGGTTATTGCTAAAGACCTAAAATCATATCATCATTTACAAAATCAATTTGTAGAAAGGAGTGTAAAAAAACAATACACTGCTATTTTGAATGGAGTTCCGGCTAAAACAAACCCTATCATAAACCTACCTTTGAGGGTAGATTTAAATAACAGACCTCATCAAGTGGTGTGTCAAGAGCATGGAAAAAATGCAGAAACCAAATGGAAACTGTTGGAAGTAAAAGAAGAAAAATCGCTCGTTCATTTCTTTCCTAAAACAGGTAGAACCCATCAACTTAGAGTTCATGCATCTCACCCAAAAGGACTAAACACTCCCATTCTGGGAGATGAGCTTTACGGAACTCGCCATACCAGGCTTCATTTGCATGCTAGTCTTATAGAATTTATTCATCCAAACTCCAATACTAGAATGGTTATTAATTGCCCTGCTCCTTTTCATTTGTAATTTTGTTTATTCTTTTTTAATTTTTATTAAACAATTTGTTACCTTTGTAAAAAGAAAAACTATGAAATATATTTATTCAGCAATGATAATGTCCATAATTTCCATGACATTAATATCGTTTACCCCAAATTCAGAGCACGTGACCAAATCTAACAACTTGTATCAGATATCTATTAATTCATTAATGGGAAAACCAATTAACCTTAATGATTTTAAAGGAAAGAAAATTTTATTTGTGAATGTAGCTAGCAAATGTGGTTATACTCCACAATACGAAGATTTGCAATCGTTATCTGAAAAGTACAAAGACCAATTAGTGGTAATTGGAGTGCCTTGTAATCAATTTGGAAAACAAGAACCTGGAACCAAGGAAGAAATTGCAACTTTTTGCGAAAAAAACTACGGAGTTACCTTTTTAATGACCGAGAAAATTGACGTTAAGGGCGACCAACAACATCCACTATATAAATGGTTAACAGAAAAAACAATGAATGGCGTAGAAGATTCAAATGTAAAATGGAATTTTCAAAAGTATTTAATTGACGAAGACGGCAATTATATCTCCATGTATGCATCAGGGGTGAATCCTTTGAGCGACAAAATCACATCAAAATTATAAGTGGATTCCTCTCAAAAAACTAACATTTTCTGGTTTAGAAGAGATTTTAGACTAGAGGACAACACCGCCTTACATGAGGCTTTAAAAATGGACTTACCCGTTAAGCCCATTTTTATTTTTGATTCTAATATCATTAATGAATTAGACCCCAACGACTCTCGAATTTCGTTCATTCACGAAAAACTTAACGAATTAAACCGAGCACTAAAACCATACAATTCTGGTATTACCGTATTTGTTGGAGACCCCATTGAAGTGTGGAAATCTATAATTGCTACCCATAGCGTTCACTCCGTTTTTTACAATAAGGATTATGAACCTTATGCAAGAAAACGAGATAAGGAGCTGCAACAATTTTTCGCAACAGAAAATATTGAATGCTATTCTTACAAAGACCACGTTATTTTTGAAGAAAGTGAAATTCTAAAAAATGATGGAACACCTTACACCGTATTTACTCCATTTAAAAAGAAGTGGTTAGAGAATTTTAAAGGGGTAACAATAAATAAGCAAAGCAACCTAAATAATTTTATAAATCAATCTACAGAAATCCCATCCTTACAAAGGTTAGGGTTTCAAAAATCGGCAATACAAGTAAAGGCAGTAAACCTATCCCAACTAAATAATTATTCAGATATTAGAGATTTCCCAGCCGTTAATGGAACTTCAAACCTATCTCCCCATTTACGATTTGGAACAGTAAGTATTCGTCAAATGGTTTCCATCGCCTTAAAAAAATCTCCGGTATTCCTATCCGAACTCATTTGGAGAGAGTTTTTCATGCAAATTCTTTGGCATTACCCCCAAGTTCAAAACAATAATTTCAAACGAAAGTATGACGGTATTGAATGGCGAAACAATACACAGGAATTTGAATTATGGTGTCAAGGAAAAACAGGATATCCTATGGTAGACGCTGGTATGAGAGAACTTGTTCAAACGGGGTATATGCATAATCGCGTTCGAATGATAACGGCTGGTTTTTTATGCAAACATTTACTCATTGATTGGAAATGGGGAGAAGCATTTTTTGCCAAACATCTTTTAGATTTTGAATTAGCCAGTAACAATGGTAATTGGCAATGGGCTTCAGGTACTGGATGCGATTCTGCACCTTACTTTAGAATTTTTAACCCCACCACTCAATTACAGAAATTTGATAAGCATCTAGAATACGTTCAAAAGTGGATTCCTGATTACAACATGGGACTATATCAACCTCCAATGGTGAATCATAAAATAGCTAGAGAAAGAGCATTGGAGACCTATAAAAAAGGAATAATTCAATAATAATTTGTGTGTTTGATTTGTCACACAAACAATTAAATCTTAACCTATCTTTGCAGCTGTTAAAGCGATTAAATGAAATCCAAAAATTATTCCATGGCTGAAATAATGGTTCTGATACTAATAGGTATAGCTGGTGGATTTCTCAGCGGCATGTTTGGAGTTGGAGGAGGAATAATAATAGTTCCAGCACTCGTTTTCTTTGTGGGAATGTCGCAACATGAAGCTCAAGGAACTAGCCTAGGTTTAATGCTATTGCCCATAGGTATTTTAGCCGCATACAATTATCATAAAACGGGGCAAATAGACATTAAAGCCGGATTAATAGTGGCTGCAACTTTTGTGGCAGGAGGATATTTGGGCTCTAAAATATCTTTGGGTTTAGATCAAACTCTTATTAAAAGAATGTTCGGTGTACTCATGTTGGCCATTTCACTAAAACTCATCTTTTTTCCAAAATAATGATTTCAAAGGATAGGGTTATTGAATTAGCAGAAAAGCTTTTTCCAAAAGTGGTTCATCAACGAAGGTACTTGCATCAGCACCCAGAACTGTCGTTTAAAGAATTTGAAACAAGTAAATTTGTGGCTCAACAACTAGATGAGCTAGAAATCACCTATAAAACTGGATATGTAAAAACCGGGATTGTTGCACATGTTCAAGGTCAAAACCCACACAAAAAAACCTTTGCCTTACGTGGAGACATGGATGCATTACCCATCACAGAAAACACAGGTCTTTCCTTTGCTTCGGTAAACAAAGGAATTATGCATGCTTGCGGCCATGATGTACATACCAGTTGTGTTTTAGGTGCTGCAGCAATCTTAAAAGAACTGTCATCCGAATACGAGGGTACTATCAAATTAATTTTCCAGCCTGGTGAAGAAGTTTTACCCGGAGGAGCTTCGCTTATGATAAAAGAGGGTGCACTTGCAAATCCGCGCCCTAGTGGTATTATTGGCCAACACGTTTACCCGCAAATGACAGCAGGAACCGTTGGCTTCAGAAAAGGAATGTACATGGCTTCTTGCGATGAAATTCATTTGTATGTGAATGGGAAAGGCGGACATGCCGCAGAACCTCATCGAATAAACAATCCTATTTTAGCCGCTTCTGATTTGACTCTTAAACTTAACCAATTAAATGAATTAGGTAAAAAGGAAAACATTCCTACCATTATTTCTATAGGGTTTATAGAAGGAAAGGGAGCCACTAATATTGTACCTGACCAAGTATATATTCAAGGTACTTTTAGAACCATGAATGAGGAATGGAGAGCTGAAATTCATCAAAAAATAAAAGCCATTTGTAAAGAAATTGAAAACACACACAATGTTCAAATTGAGAACAATGTAATGAAAGGGTATCCATTTCTTAAAAATGATGAAGAATTGACCACTAGGGTTCAAAAATATGCGGTAGATCTTTTAGGTAACGAAAACGTAGTTGATTTAGATTTAAGAATGGGAGGAGAAGATTTTTCTTATTACACTCAAGAAATACCAGGGTGCTTTTACCGCTTAGGTACAAGTGAGTCAAATAACCCTTCAACAGGATTACACACCTCCACTTTTACGGTTGATGAAAGCGCTCTAAAAACAGGAATGGCTTTATTAGCCTGGATAGCCATACAAGAATTAAAACAATAAACCATGTTTACAAAAGCTATTAATTTATCAGTAATAGTTCTTTCCATTACTTTATTCTCTTGTCAAAGTGAGTCTGAAAAAAAATGGGAAGAAACCATGAAAGTGCATGATGAAGTCATGCTTAAAATGCAAGAAACGGGTGATGCCGAAATGAAATTAGACCAACTCATTACGCATGCCAAAACTGCAGATTCTAACGCTGTAATTTTTTCTAAAATAGATACTTTACAACAGGCATATAGCCAACTAGAAAAAGCAGATGAAGAAATGATGGATTGGATGGCAAGCATTCAAAAACCAAGAAAAGGCGATAATCAAGATTCAATTATCCAATATCTTGAAAAAGAGCAAAAAGCAATTATTCAAGTAGGAGTTGTTATGGATAATGCCATTGAAAATGCGAAACAAATCATTCAAAGTTTAGAAAAGAAGTAAAAATGCGTCTTATTGTTATCACCATATTATCATCAATTCTTTTAGCTGGCTGCATTGAAAGGGTTCAAGAAAAAACAGAAATTCCTGTTTATGGTTCTAAAGAAATTCTAACTACCAATGAAGCTGGTGAGGAAATTATTGAAAACACCACTTTAAAAATTGATGAGTTTGAAGTAATGAATCAGGATTCTAACATCGTTACAGCTGCCAATTTTAAAAACAAAATTTACGTAGTAGATTTCTTTTTCACCCACTGCCCTACTATTTGTCCGGTAATGACAAAAAACATGAGTAAAGTGTACGACACTTTTAGCGAAGACAATGAAGTTTTATTTCTATCGCACACCATAGATATTAAAAATGACTCAGTACCACAATTAAAAAAATACGCCAATAAAATTGGAATATCATCTGAAAAATGGCACATGGTAACTGCCGATAAAAAAGTGATTTACGATCTCGCCAAACAATACATGGTGAGCGCAGAGGAAGACCCAAATTCTCCTGGAGGCTACATGCACAGTGGAGCATTTATTTTAATGGATGGCCAACATAGAATAAGAGGATATTACGATGGAACCCTTGAAGAAGACACAGATCAAATAATTGCAGATATTAAAGTGCTAAAAAACGAAGGCAATGAACGTTAATATTAGAGTTATTATTCTTAGCAGTTTCGTATTTTTACTTTTGACGCTAATGATTGTTCGCTCATGTAAAAGACCTCCCATTAAAGGACAAACACTTTACGAAAACCATTGTGCAAGCTGTCATGGAAAGGAAGGGGAAGGATTTAGAAACCTAATTCCACCCTTAACAGATTCTGTTTACCTAAAAGAACACATGGATGAATTTGCATGTATTGTAGGTTTCGGTTTAGATAAACCCATAGTAGTAAATGGCGTAACATTTACACAACCCATGGCAGGAATAGAAGGGTTGAATCCTACTCAAATTGCCAATGTAGGAAACTATATTTATGAAAAATGGAGCGGTACCAACAAAAAATTTACGCCAAAAGAAATAGAAACTGCTTTAGCTAATTGTCAATAAGATTCAAAATACTACATTTGTTCCATCATAAAAAACTAGTCATGGTAAGCAACGATTTTAAAGAAGAAAAAGACTCATTATTAAACCAAATGTTCGATTCATCTGTTAGTGGATTCGGTATTTTTTGGGTTTCTGTAGCGCTAATCACTATCTTTTGTGTAGTAGTTGGAATTATTGCTTAAGAGCTTTTCTTAACAACAATATTTAAGAGGCCTAGCGCCTCTTTTTTTATACCTAAAATTTTCTTTTTCCCACCCTATTCCTTTCTCCATTTCTACGTTCATTTTTCGTATTTTTGCCGCTCAAAATTTTAAAATTTAATTATGGCAGGAGCAGAGTTTTTTGGTTCAGAAGAACGTAAAGAAGTAAACGAAGTTTTAGATACTGGAATTTTATTTAGATATGGATTTGATGAAGCCCGAAAGGGAATGTTCAAAGCCAAAGAACTAGAAGCGGAAGCAGCAAAATTTACTGGTGCTAAATACGCACATGCGGTTTCAAGTGGTTCAACAGCCGTAACCGCATCTTTAGTAGCCGCTGGTATTGGCCTTGGAGATGAAGTTATTGTGACCCCTTTTACATATGTTGCCACAATCGAGTCCGTTTTATTAGTAGGAGCACTACCCGTTTTTGCTGAAATTGATGAAACACTTTGTTTAAGTGCCGAAGGCATTAAAGCTGTTTTAACTCCAAAAACTAAAGGTATCGCTTTAGTACACATGTGTGGAGCTGCGGCAGATATGGATGCAATTATGCCAATTGTTGAAGAACATAATTTAATTTTAGTAGAAGATGCTGGGCAAGCTTTAGGAGCTTTTCATAAAGGAACATCGGTTGGGCTTTTTGGAAAAACGGGTTGTTTCTCTTTCGACTTTTTTAAAATTACCACTGCTGGTGAAGGTGGCGTTTGTATCACAAACGATGAAGCAGCATACAACCACATGGCAGAGTATTCTGACCATGGTCACACCCACATTGGCGATAACCGAGGTATGGAAGATCACCATATTATTGGAACCAACTTTCGTTTAAGTGAAACCAATGCCGCTATCGGAAAAGTACAGATGCAACGTATTGAAACTATCCGTAATAACAATAAAAAGCACAAAGCAATTCTAAAAGAGGCGTTAGCAGAAATTGACGGAGTTTCTTTCCGCCATATGCCAGACCCAGATGGAGACTCCGCTACTTTCTTAAACTTCTTTATGCCTACAACTGAGCTTTCTCAAAAGGTGATGGCGCAATTCGCTGAAGATGGATTAGCTGGATTTAATTATTGGTACACCAATATGTACCATTTCATTAACCAATGGAATCATATTAAAGATTTAAAATCTCCAAACAAATTAGGTATACATCATTTTGGTGCTCCTCAAGATTATAACAATTTGGATTTACCAAAATCAAATGAAGTGGTAGGTCGTTTAATTTCTTTAGGAGTAAAAGCTAACTGGCCAGCTAACGAATTAGAAGCGTTTAAAACCCAAATGGTAGCTTCTATCAAAAAAGTATTAGCATAATTAATAAATTTTAGATCGAAGAAAAGTCTCTTCCGACTTCCGTCTTCTGTCTACCAACTCATAGATATGTTCAATAATTTCAAAAACGTTGACAAAGTGGTTTATGGCCGAGGGGCTTTTGACCAATTAGACGATATTTTAGCTGCGCAAAGACATCATGGTGATGGCTTTATGGTATTTGTAGTAGATAATTATTTTCACGACAAACAAGACTTCATCAATCGTATTCCAGTAAAAAACAAAGATGTAATTCGCTTTATTGATGTAGACCCCAAAGAGCCAACTACCGAACAAATTGATGAACTACGCGATACCATTTTAGCCGAAAACGGTATGCCTGCAGGTATAATTGGTATTGGAGGCGGTAGTATCATGGATATTGCCAAAGCTGCTTCATTAATGTTTAATAGTGAAGGTTCTTCTTCTCTTTACCAGGGTTTAAACCTTATTAAAAACCCAGGAATTTACCATTGTGGAGTCCCTACCATTTCCGGTACCGGGGCCGAATGTTCTATGACTGCCGTTTTATCTGGACCAGAGAAAAAGCTTGGTTTAAAATGCGACTGGACCGTATTTAACCAAATAGTTTTAGACCCAGACCTTACCGCTACTGTGGAACGAAACCAATGGTTCTACACCGGAATGGATACTTATATTCATTGCATAGAAGCAGAATCAGGTCAATATTTCAACACCTATAGTGAAGTTTACGGAGACCAATCTCTTAAACTGTGTAGAGATGTTTTCCTAGGTGAAAATGCAGGTCAAACTCCCGTAAACAATGAAAAATTAATGATGGCTTCTTTATTTGGAGGCTTATCTTTAACCTATTCTGAAGTAGGTGCTTGTCATGCGCTTTCTTATGGTATGGGATATGTTTTTGGAACCAAACATGGCTATGCAAACTGTTTAGCATTTAACCACTTAGAAGAGTTTTATGGTGATGCAGTGGCGGAGTTTAAGCAAATGGTAAAACAAAACAATATTGATTTACCACAAGGCTTAGCTAAAGACTGGACGGAGGATGAAATTACCCAAATGGCTGAAGTTGCTTATAACTTACCACATATGTGGAGACATGCCATAGGTGATGATTGGGAGTCTAAATGGACCAGAGAAGACATCAAGAAACTATATAGAAGATTGTAATTTTAAAGGCTCCACCAAAATTGGAGCCTTTTTTATTTAAAAGGTGATTTAAATCACTCCAATTATTGACTAACCCCCATTGACCCACTCGCAAACTAGCCCTACATTTGTATTAACAAACACAAATTATGTTTAAGCCATTCGGCATATTTCTTTTAAGTTTATTCATGTTTACGCAAGTTCACAATACCGTGGTTTGGGTAAATTATGAATTAAACATAGAAGAAATCACTGATTTGTTTTGTGAAAACACAGACAAACCTGAAATGAATTGTCAGGGTACTTGTCACCTTAAAAAGCAAATTATTTCTACAGATAGTCAAAACCCTGTAGAATCGAATACTCAATTGTACATTAACGAAATCCAACTATTCTCAAATTCTTCAGAACAAGACTCTTTCGAGATCATAGAAGAACAAGTGGTTCACAAATCATTTGTAGAGAATAATTACTCTTATCTTTCGGGTAAGAATTTATTTCACCCTCCAAAGGCATAGGTTTTGAGTTCCTAAACTCAACCTATGATTTCCTTTTAGATTTCAAGTCACATATTTTCAAGTTATTCGCATACATTCTGGACATTTGTATGGGTTCATAAACAGGTTGGAGTGCTTTCCATGTTTAATAATTCGAGATTTTTCTACACACGTACTTGATAGAAAATTGCAAAACATAGATTAACAATTAATTGAAGCAGAGATCATACTCTGGTCTCTGCTTTATTCTCAATTAATATAATTTCACTATTACCTTATCAACTAGGTGACTATTCACCTACAAAA
Source organism: Salibacteraceae bacterium (assembly GCA_049606935.1). GTDB lineage: Bacteria > Bacteroidota > Bacteroidia > Flavobacteriales_G > Salibacteraceae > CAJXZP01. The sequence goes on along the minus strand of JBMYWA010000056.1, from coordinate 4,459 downwards.
TGAATTATCATGAAAAAATTTAAATATATAGCGTTAGCATTTCTTTCTATAGCCATTATCAGCGTTTCTAGCTGTACTAAAGATGATGACCCAATTACCCCTCCAAATAACTCAGACCCATTTGAAAACTTGACTTTAATTGGCGAAACCTCGGCTGTTGGAGCTGGTGCCATTGTAAAGATTTATGCCGAAGAAGATCTATTTGTAGGTTACAACAAAATTCATGTAGCAGTATATGATTCAGCAAATACCACTACTCAAATTACCGATGCGCATGTTACTTTCATGCCAATGATGGACATGGGAATGATGCAACATGCATGTCCTATTGAAAACCCAAGTATGACCGTAGAGTCTGGTACGAATGCATTTAAAGGTGCAGCTGTATTTATTATGCCTTCTACCGCAGGTGCATGGACTTTTGGAGTACACGTTCACAACCACACTAACGGACAAGAAGGAATGGCTTCATTACCAATTACAGTGAATGCACCAACAGAGGCAAGAATGATATCATTTGTTTCTGATTACGATAGCGCAAAACTATTTGTAGCAAGAATTACACCTTTATCTCCAGCTGTGGGCGTTAACGATATCCAATTCGGTATTTGGAAAAAAGAAACAATGATGAGTTTCCCTGCCGTGGATGGATACACCATGACCATGGAACCAGAAATGCCAAGCATGGGACATGGTTCTCCAAACAACATTAATCCTGTTTCTACTGGAAACGGAAAATATGATGGAAAAGTAAATTTCACCATGACTGGATACTGGAAACTAAATTTAGAGTTTTTTACAAGCGCTAGCGATACGGTTAAAACCGGACAATCATTTGACGTAACATTTCAATAAAGACCATTGAAAACAGCACTAAAAATATTAGTAAGTTTAACCATAGGATGGGGTATTCCATCCTATGGTTTCTCTCAAGAAACAGCAAAAATCATTATTAATGATTCTTTAAAGAGCGCAATTGACCTTCAAGGCGTTGTTGTTTTTGCGGATAGTGCTGACGTTGTTGTCAAAAACATTGAACCTACTAATGATTTGCGTACCGATGAAGTAATGCAAGAAATTGAGGGAGTGAGCCTTATTAGACGAGGTAACTACGCTGCCGAACCTACTTTCAGAGGTATGTCTTCTGGCCAACTGAGTGTAACCATTGACGGTATGAAAATTTTTGGTGCCTGTACCGACAAAATGGACCCGGTTAGCTCCTACGTTTCATCCAATAATCTGGAGTCTATTTCTGTTTCATCTAACAGTAACAACGCCACACAAGGGTCCAATGTAGGTGGTGGATTTGATTTTCAAACCAAAGGGCCACAATTTAATAATCAGCAAAAGTTTAATGGCTCTGCAGGTATTGGATACCAAACAAACGGCAACGGAAGATTAGCCGATTTTAACCTAAACTACGGAGATAGCTCTTGGGCCGTTAATTTGAATGCTAACTACCAAAAATTTGATAATTACCGTGCCGGTGGTGGTGAAGAAATTCTATATACCCAATTTGAAAAAGTGAATTTTGCAATTTCTGCTTCTTGGATGATTTCCAGTAAAGAAATACTAAAAGCCCAACTTATTTATGATGATGCTTATAACGTAGGCTACCCTGCCCTACCCATGGATGTATCATTCGCAGGTGGTAGAATCTACTCATTGAGCTATAAAAAATATACCAACTACGGATCAAACGAAATAAAAGCCTACGGGAACAACATCACCCATATTATGGATGACACCAAACGAGAATTTGTACCCATGCACATGGATATGCCTGGTTATAGCGACACCTATGGGGCGTATTTAAAAACACAGATTTATGCTGGCAACAAGCACACACTTACTATCAACCCAGATTACTATTACAATGTTTCGTTTGCCGATATGACCATGTATCCAAACGATCCTACTAGACCAGAAGAACCATTAATGTATATGATTACTTGGCCCGATGTAAGACGTCATTCTGGATCTTTGTTAGTCGCTGATGATTATAAGCTGAATGATAAATCATCTTTAAAATTTAGCGGAAAATTAGAATACGTTACCAGTAAAGTTTTTAGCGAGTTTGGATTGCGACAGCTAGAAGCCATTGGCAAAGATGGCTCCGAGCCTTCTAATTATCTATTGGTCAACTCAGATGTATTATATACCCTAAAACACAATAACCACTGGACCTTCTTTTCACAATTAGGATATGCAGAAAGGCAGCCAACCGTTTCCGAAGGTTTTGGTTACTACCTTTTTAATAGTATGGATGGATTTGATTACGTGGGCTCTCCCGATTTAAATAAGGAAACCGCTATAAAAGCTAGTATTGGTTCTAAATGGACTAAAAAGAAAACCAGTATTGAAACCAAACTATATCATTATCAATTTCAAGATTACATTATCGGAATTATTGACCCCAACCTAGATGGAATGACCTTGGGTTCAAACGGAGTTAAAGTATATGAAAATATTCCAAGCGCAAGTATTTCTGGTTTTGAGTTAAATCTGTCTACTACAATAGCGAAATCTTTACAGTTTCAAAACACTACCCAATTTAGTTATGGATTAGATCATAATCAAAATCCATTACAGATGATTCCACCATTACGAAACACAACAAAGTTGAGCTATTCAAAAAACAAATTTGATTATCGATGTGAAGTAGTTGTAGCGGCTATGCAAAACAACCCAAGACTGGTAGCAGGAGAATCTTCTACCCCTTCATATGGTATTGTGAATTTACACGCACAACGTCCTTTCCAACTTTTCAACCAAGAATGGAATGCTTCACTTAGAATCAATAACCTATTTGATAGTTATTATTGGGACCATTTAGACTGGAACAGTGTTCCTAGACCAGGTAGAAGTTTTGTAGTGAGACTGGGAATGAAATTTTAAGTTATAAAACATTCACCTCACGTTCTAATTCAATGCCATATTTCTGAATTACATCGGCAATTATGCGCTCGGATAATTGAAAAATTTCTTGTCCGCTAGCTCCTCCGTAATTCACTAAAACAAGTGCTTGTTTGGTATGCACACCACAATTTTCCACGCGTTTTCCTTTCCAGCCTGCTTGGTCAATTAACCAACCTGCGGGCACCTTTATTAATCCTTCACCTGAAGGATAACCAGGTAAAGCCGGATATTCGTATTTCACTTCTTCATACAAGGCTTCAGAAATTATTGGGTTCTTAAAAAAGCTACCTGAATTACCCAACTTAGCTGGATCAGGAAGTTTGCTTTGTCTAATAGTAATCACGGCATCACTAATCGCTTTTGCGGTAACATTTTTTACTCCCGCCTTTTCTAATTCTTGACCTATCGACCCATAACTGGTATTAAACTCCCCAACTTTGGTTAAACGAATGGTAACCGAAACAATTACATAATTCCCTTTTAATTCATTTTTAAATACACTATTTCGGTATCCAAACTGGCAAGCTTCTAAATCAAAAGATTCTAATTCACCGTTTTCCAAATTAACGGCTTCAAGAGAAACAAAAATGTCTTTTAACTCTTTTCCGTAAGCACCAATATTTTGAATCGGAGCGGCTCCCATACTCCCTGGAATAAGCGACATATTCTCCATTCCATTCCAGCCTTTATCAATAGTCCATAATACTATTTCGTGCCAAACTTCACCGCCACCAATTTTTAGAATTACTTCTTTATCCGTATCCGATAAAATCTCTCTACCTAAAATATTATTCCTAATAGCCAGTCCATTAAAATCTTTAGTCAGCAACATATTGCTCCCTCCACCAAGAATTAATCGAGAATGAGACTTTAAATCTTTGTCTTGGGTGTAATCCTGTACATCTTGTACAGAATTCCATTCCATAAATAAGTCGGTATTAACATCAATTCCGAAGGTATTATATGGCTGAAGAGAAATGTTTTTTTGTAGTTGCATGTGTTCAATTCGCTTGAAAAACAAAAATACCTTCCTTTAGATGGCTTTTTCAATATTGCAACAAAAAGTTATTGAAAATACCCCGTTAGTATCTTAGCCAAAAAATATTTCTTGCGCCAACCTATAAGTGTTGGCATGCGCATCTACTATAGTTTTTATTTCGGGTGAATATCCACCTCCCATAGACACCATCATAGGTATTTGATGATCAAAACACATCTGCAACACAAAACGATCTCTTTCTTTACATCCTTCCAAAGTCATTCCTAGCTTACCCAACTTATCTGAAGCAATTACATCTACCCCACTCAAATAAAAAACGAAATCGGGTTGTACTTTGTTAAGCAAATCTGGTAATGTTTGTTTCAATATATTCAGATAGGTTGCATCATCGCAATCGTTGGCTAATTCAATATCTAAATCGCTTTTTTCCTTCACAAAAGGATAATTACTCGCTCCATGCATAGAAAACGTAAATACAGAATCATCGTTTTGAAAAATTTCAGCCGTACCATTTCCTTGATGCACATCTAGGTCTACCAT
>JBMYWA010000055.1:0-15461 GCA_049606935.1 Salibacteraceae bacterium | reverse complement strand
GGTTGAGCACCAACAGTTAACCAGTGTAAAGCTCTATCGAAATTTAAATCGATAATTGCAGGATTTACATTTGGATTGTACGTTCCAACTTTTTCAACAAATTTTCCATCACGTGGAGCTCTTGAATCAGCAGCAACAATATGGTAAAAAGGACTTCTCTTTTTACCATGTCTTTGTAATCTTAATTTTAATGGCATATAGCACTTTATTTTTGTGGAGTGCGAAACTCCGATAAATAATTGGGCGGCAAAAGTGCGATTATCTTTTTAATAATCCAATACCAAATAGGATTATTTTCTACTTTGTAAATAGCTGAAAATCTGACGGGTTGATATGGTTTAAATAACGAACTGAAATTTTCGAAATTTGTATCCTTTTGAAGCTATTCACGACTAATTCAAAACTAACACCATTTTAATTACTTCTTTGATTTAAATTTGATTTTTTGGGCACGAACCTTGTTAAGTGGGTTTACAAAAATATCTATACTATTAATGAGAATAATTTTCGCCATTTTAATTTCATTTATCCTCTTACTAGGAGGAAGTTGCACGGGGTCCAAAAGTTATTCTAAGAAAGCTAGAAAGCTTCAGGAAGCGGGGTTAAACGATGAGGCGGCTGCATTTTACTATCAGGCATTACAACGAAACCCTAAAAATGTAGATGCTAAAATTGGCCTTCGAATCACCGGACAAATTCAAATAGAAAGTACACTAACCTCTTTCTACAAAGCCTATTCTGTTTCTAATTACAAAGAGGCAGTCTATAAATATCAGCAAGCCATGATGTATAAAAGGAATTACGGGTACTTTGTTACTATGGAGATTCCTGCCTATTATGAAGAGTATTATCAAGAGATGTTATCTGTTTATTTAGATCAACAATATGAAAATGCCGGTGATCATTTATATAATGAGCGTTTTAAAGAAGCGCATTCCATATATAAAGAAATTATATCACTAGATCCTGAGTTTAAAGATGTAAAAGAATTAAGCCTGAAAGCCTTATTAGAACCAATGTACAGAGATGGGGTAAAAGCATTTGACGATGAAAAGTATAAAAGATGTTATTATATTATGTCGGATATTTTAGCAAAAAAAAACACCTATAAAGATGCTATTGACTTTAAAGATAGAGCGTTAGAAGAAGGGCAAGTTACTATTGCTGTTCTAGAGTTTCAAACGGCTATTAGTAATAAATCACACGTAGCACAAACTATTCAAGCAGAGGTGGTTTCTCAAATAATTGGATACAATGATCCTTTTGTTAAAGTTCTAGATAGGTCAAACTTAGAGTCTTTAATAAAGGAACAAAAAATTAATGTGGCAGAGGATGTGTACGGTCAGTCAGCCATTAAAACGGGTGAGTTATTGGGTGCTGATTTACTAATTAAAGGTAAACTTCTCAATTATAAATATACTGGCGGACAAATAAGGAGGGTTAGCAAAAGTGGTTTTGAAAAGTATAAAGTAAAGGAAACAAATCCAGAAACTAAAAAAACGTATAAGGCAACATACTATCGAAAAGTTGATTATGTAGAATATAAAGGAAGTGCATCTTTGTTGGCCGAAGTTCAATATCAAATGGTATCTGCAGAAACGGGAGAAGTATTAAACTCAGACTTGCTTAATAATCATCAATCTGACTATGTTAATTTCATTAGTTTTTCAGGAAATACTAAATACTTGTATAAAGGAACGTTAACTACAGCAGATAAGGCAACTAGGTTGAAAAATGGTAGTTACATTCATGTGTCTAATTTGGTTTCGCTAAAAGGATTAGCTAGAGAAAGTAAGAGAACCTTAAAAACCGAGCATCAATTGAGCTTAGAAGTAATTAACGGCATAACTCGTAACATTTCTAGAAGTATTAATAGTTTTGATTTGGATGAATTATAAAAACCTAACACTAATAATATCTGTTCTGTTACTTTTTAATTGTAGTGGTTCAAAAGAGGTGGCTAAAAATACTTCTTATGCTAAGGATGAAAAGATAGAACAGAAACCATCTTGGGTTACTCAACGGCCAGTAAACTCCCAATTTTATACGGGCATTGCTGTTAGCTCAAAGTCAGCAAGCCCAATGAATTACGCGTTAGAAGCGCAAAGAAACGCATTGAATGAATTAGCCTCCTCAATAGAGGTAGATGTTAAATCTAATTCGATGCTCTTTACTTTTGAAGAAAAAAGTAAGGTTAGAGACGAATTTAAGGAGTTTATTCAAGTTAAAGCTAATCAAAATATTGAAAACTATGAGTTAGTGGCTTCTTGGGAAAATGCTTATGAATACTGGGTATATTACAAACTATCTAAAGAACAATATAAAAAGGATAAACAAGCTAAAATTGACAAGGCTGTAAATTTATCTGTAAGCCTAATTGATCAAGCTAACCAAGATTGGAAAAATGAAAATTATAAGCTTGGGTTTACAGGCTTTTTTGATGCTCTTCAGCCTATAAAACCATATTTGGGAGAGTCTTTACCAGCCACTATTAATGATATTAAAGAGGTGTATTTAGGTAATTATCTTTTATCTCAAATATCTCAATGTTCTCGAGAGTTTCACTTAAAATCGACTTTGGAAGAAATTAGTACCTTTTGGGGTAGTGAATTGTCTCATAGTGAGTTGGAGTTTTTTGTAAATTCATCCAATAACCAGGCGATAGCCCAAATCCCATTACGTTTTGAATATTCCGAAGGTCAAATACGCCCTAGAGACGGACTTACCGATCAAAAGGGAGTTTCTTCTACGGAAATAAAGAAAATTACTAGTAAGAAATCCATTCAAAAGGTAAATGCAGAAATTGATTTTAAAAAAATGATAATAGGTAATAAAAGACCAGATGAAATAGAAAAAAGAATTTTTGAATCATTAAAGAATAAAAAATCAACGATCATTATTGACGTGAAATCTCCAAAAATATTTTTAAAATCAACGGAGTTTTCTTTAGGGAAAAATGCAGGAAGTGAGCTGCTGAATGCCTTTAGTTTAAAAGCAGCTGAAATGGGCTTCCTAATAGTATCGAATAAGAAAGATGCTGATTTGGTAGTTGACATTAACTCAGCTACACATAAAGCGGGTACTGCATATAACTTAAATAATGTGCTTTTAATTGCAACCATAGAGGTAATCTTTAATAAAACTGGTAAGCTTATTTATCATGAAAAATTAGAAGGAGTGAAGGGAGTAAGTTCTTCTTTTACCGATGCATCTAACCAGGCATATAAAAAAGCCATTGATGAGATAAATAAAAAAATTGTTCCTCGTTTTTACAGAAAGTACATTAATTAACTTCTTGGATGAAATTGGATAATGGTATCCAATAAATCGGCTTGGTTTAAATGAGTGTAAATTTCGGTGGTGGTAATAGACTCATGTCCTAACATATCTTGAATGGCACGCAAATCAGCTCCTCTTTGAAGTAATTCGGTTGCAAAAGAATGACGTAATGTATGTGGGCTAATAGTTTTCTTAATTCCCGCTAATTCTGCCAAGTTCTTAATAATGGTAAAAATCATTACCCGTGTTAGTTGTTTTCCGCGTCTATTTAGAAATAAGAAGTCTTCATGGCCTTTTTGAATGTATAAATGAATTCTAATTTCATTCATATAGAGTTTAATATGCTTTTTAGCCATTCCTCCTAATGGTACCAACCGTTGTTTATCTCCTTTTCCAGTAACTCTAATAAAATCATCTTCAAAGAAGATATTGGAGATTTTCAAATTAACTAATTCTGATACACGTAAACCACATCCATACAATACCTCAATAATGGCTATGTTTCGTTCGCCTTCCGGTTTGCTTCGATCTACTTGATTAAGTAATAGTTCAACCTCTTCATTGTTTAAGGTGTCTGGTAATTTCCGGCCCACGCGCGCGGTTTCAATTAACTCTGCGGGACTAGAATCTATAAGGTCTTCAAGCAGTAAATACTTAAAAAAAGACTTTACACCAGATAGTATTCTATTCTGTGAGCTTATTGCAAGTCCCATTTCGGTAACAAAGTGAAGGAATTCTCTGATGTGGTTTGGCTTCACTTTTTGAGGCAATACATCATCGTAATTGGATTCTAGAAATTGATAGAGCTTATTGATATCTTCAATATAACCTTCAATGGTATTGTCAGATAGAGAGCGTTCTATTTTAAGGTATGCTTTAAATTCATTAATCTGTGAATACCATTTATTCATTTTTTTATATTTATTAATACGCTGATTAATAATTGATTAAATCAATTTCAGAAACCTTTTTCTTCTTTAAATCGTATATAATTTCAAACCGTAAATTGATTACGGTGGCGGAATCTAGGTTTGCCTCAAAATTAAGAGATATGAACGCATACATTGAAGAAGCATTAAAAAACAATTTAACGAATAGGTTGTTTAAAACTGGCGGAAATAAAAATGATCAATTTCCAATTTCTACCGAAGTTATTGGACTTTCATTATTTCAAATGCCGGCTATTTACCATCATATTAAAGAAGGCGAAGAATTATCGCTTTACTACAACTATGGAGCAACTAACTCACAACAAGCGGTAGAAATATATTTCAAAAACTTTAAGCTTGGATATTTACCAAATGCCACCGCTTCATTAATTGAAAAAGTAATGATGCATGGATTTGATTTAAAGGTAAAAGTGTCGCAAATTATTAAGCGTAAATACTTACCAATAAACAATTTATTTATTCAAATCAACGAAAATTACCTATAACATTTAAAACGAAGATTATGTATTCAATAGCAGATATTAAACAAAATACTCGCCAAAAAAACAAGCCTTCAAACTTGTCAAAAATGCAATGGGTAAGCTCAATTAATTGGACAATAGAGGCTTGGAAATGTTATTTAAATGGTCAAAAATGGATTCATGATTTTGTGATCACTTGCCCGGAGCAATACCACATGCTTTTAAATGATAAAGGGCAATTAATTTTACCCGACTTAAAAGCAGTGAGATTTGAAGATAATGAAGCAAATAGAGCATGGGCTAAACTTTTACGATCACAAATTATTGAAATGAGAGACAGAGGAGAGTGGAATGAGTCCATTGAATGGACCAAAGTATTGCGCCAATTAGTGAAGTCTCAGGGCACTTCTCCAAACGAAAATGGAATTGTGAAGCAAAAGGCTGTAAAAGGTCATAAATTGATTAGAATTAAGCCTGCCGCCTAAAACGTCCTTGTTGTATCTAGCTCTTTTTCCAGACTACCATCTCATTTTCTGGTAATATATCAATGGCTTTAAAGGAGTGAGGGGGTTCAAAATATGGTGATTTATAAGTGATTAAAATAGAGTTAGATTTCATTGCATCTAATTTTTCAATTACATCATCATTATATGCGTTAAATAGATCAGGGGATAGGTCGATTTCTAAATCTATACATCCATCAATGGCTTCCTGTTCGCAAAAGGGGTTGTAATAGAATATGCCATCAAAATGCGAAAGACTAATTTCAATAGAATTGGAATTGATAAAGTAACAATCTAATTGTAGCCTTTCATTTAGTCTTCTAGATTCCGTAAATAGGTTTTTACGAAGCTCAATTCCAATATACTTAGCCTTATGAACCTGCCTAGCCAACAAGGTAAACTTTCCAACCCCTGAACCAATATCTGCAATAAATTTACAATTGTTCGCTTTAAAAATATTACCGCATTTATGGGCTATTTCAAATGGAACCCAGTGATACTTTGAGTGCTTTTGATATTCCTCAAGTAATAGGTTGTCAAACTCTTTATTCGAATTAATTATCATTAATCTAATAATCCATCTAATCCTGGTATGTTTGGCATGTTTTCCTTCATTACCGTTTTAAGTTCTTCTTGATGCATTAAATCGGCTTCTTCTAAAACTTTGTTTAGCGTAATAACCAATTCATCTTCAAACTGTTCTTTGTCCTCGTAGATTTCCTCTTGGATTTTAACATCCATAATTTGACGATTTCCGTTAGCAATGATCTCAATTTGCTTACTAGGAGAAAGAGAACGCACATATGTATTGTTCATTCTCTTTGCTAATTCCTGTTTGCCTTGATCCAGTTTGTTTTTAATATCTCCAAACATGATTATTGTTTTTGAGCAGATATTAATACATCAAGTATCTCCCCAGCAGCTTTAGGAATATTAGTGCCAGGACCAAAAATACCTAGCACTCCAGATTCATATAAAAAATCATAATCTTGCTGAGGAATAACCCCTCCAGCAATTACCATAATGTCTGGACGATTTAATTTTTCTAATTCAGAAATTACTTGAGGTACTAAAGTCTTATGTCCTGCTGCTAAAGATGATACACCTAAGATGTGAACATCATTTTCTACTGCTTGCTTGGCAGCTTCAGCTGGAGTTTGAAATAGTGGACCAATATCCACATCAAAGCCCATATCTGCAAATGAGGTAGAGATTACTTTAGCCCCACGGTCATGGCCATCTTGTCCCATTTTGGCTACCATAATACGAGGTTGACGTCCCGCTAATTTGGCAAATTGTCCCGTTTTTTCTACCGCAATTTTGTAGTCTTTATTTTCCATGGCTTCTGATGAGTAAACTCCTTTTACGGATTGTGTAGTGGCTTTAAATCTTCCAAAAGTTTCTTCTAAGGCAGATGATATTTCGCCTAAAGTGGCTCGTAATCTAGCTGCATCTACCGCCAATGCTAGTAAATTTCCATTTCCTGTTTTTGCAGCTTCTGCTAATTTGCGAAGAGCGGAATTACACGCCTCGTTATCACGAGTATCTTTCATCTTATTGATACGCTCAATCTGCGATAGACGTACAGCTGTATTATCTACATCAAGAATTTCTAGTTCTTCGTCATCCGTATTGACTTGAAATTGATTAACCCCAACAATTACATCTTTACCCGAGTCAATTCTTGCTTGTTTACGGGCCGCAGCTTCTTCAATACGCAATTTGGGTAAGCCGGTTTCTATGGCTTTGGTCATTCCTCCCAATTCTTCTACCTCTTGAATTAAAGCCCACGCTTTCTCAACCAATTGATCTGTTAAGTATTCTACGTATTTAGAACCTCCCCAAGGATCAACCACATTGGTAATGCCCGTTTCTTCTTGTAAGTAAATCTGTGTATTACGCGCTATACGAGCCGAGAAATCAGTGGGTAAGGCAATGGCTTCATCCAACGCATTGGTATGCAGTGATTGTGTTCCTCCTAAAGCAGCAGCTAAGGCTTCAATAGCAGTACGAGCTACGTTGTTAAAAGGATCTTGTTCCGTTAAACTCCAACCTGACGTTTGACAGTGGGTACGTAACGCTAAAGATTTGGCATTCTTTGGATTGAATTGCTTTATGATTTTAGCCCAAATTAAACGTCCTGCACGCATTTTAGCAATCTCCATGAAGTGATTCATGCCAATGGCCCAAAAGAAGGATAAACGCGGTGCAAATTGATCAATATCTAATCCGTTAGCAATTCCAGTACGCACATACTCTAAACCATCGGCTAAAGTGTATGCTAATTCAATATCAGCGGTAGCTCCAGCTTCTTGCATGTGGTAACCCGAAATAGAAATAGAGTTAAACTTAGGCATGTTTTTACTGGTGTACTGGAAAATATCTGCGATGATGCGCATAGATGGTGTAGGAGGGTAGATGTACGTGTTACGTACCATAAACTCCTTTAAAATATCGTTTTGAATGGTACCCGCTAACTTATCTGGTGAAACGCCTTGTTCTTCGGCCGCTACAATGTAAAATGCCATTACGGGCAATACCGCACCGTTCATGGTCATAGAAACCGACATTTTATCTAATGGAATTTGATCAAAAAGGATTTTCATATCCTCTACAGAATCAATGGCCACACCCGCTTTACCTACGTCACCTTCTACACGCTCGTGATCCGAGTCGTATCCACGGTGAGTGGCTAAATCAAATGCAACCGAAAGTCCTTTTTGTCCAGCTGCCAAGTTTCTACGGTAAAATGCATTCGATTCTTCCGCAGTACTAAAACCGGCATATTGACGGATAGTCCATGCTCTAGAGGCATACATGGTAGAATAGGGACCTCTCAAATAGGGTGGGATTCCGGCAACATACCCGGTAGGAATAACCGAGTCGTTTGGAACACTATCCATATTAGATGGGATGTCAATTTGTTCAGGAGCTTTCCAGTAGCTCACATTTTCAACGGCTATATTTTCAGAACCATTGGATTTCAATGCTTCTTGGATATTGATATGTTTAAAACTCTTACGCATGTCGAAATTTTTCTATAGTTGGTTAATAGCGTCCGATAAACGTTTGCCTTTTATTTTATTCTTCGCTTTTTCTGCAAAAAGTGCCTCTTTGTCTTCCATTGAATTTGGGTATTTATTTACCCCAAGCACGGTGGTTTCGCCAGATTCTGCTTGATTCCATTGCTTTTCTCTAGTTTCAGCAATCATACTTGGAATGGTACCGTTATCCATATTGGTTTTGAAGCCGCCTTTTTCTTCTAAATCCATAAACAAATCCCAGGTTTTTTCTGCAATTTGTGCGGTTAAGGATTCAATGAAATAGGAACCAGAAGCTACATCAACCACCTTGCCCGCAAAAGCTTCATCACGAATTATTAATTGCGTGTTTCGAGCCATTCGTTCTGAAAAACCATTTGACCAACGTACAGAGTCGTCAAAAGGCAATACGGTAATAGATTGGCATCCACCAATAACGGCTGATAATGCTTGGGTAGAACTACGTAGCATGTTGTTGTTGATATCCAATACTGTTTGATTCCATGCACTTGTAATTCCGTGTACTCGAATCGGATGGTTTTCCACTCCGTATTCTTTCAATACCACATTCCACAGAGCCTTAAAAGCACGGTATTTCGCAATTTCAGAAAAGTAATCACTTCCAGTAGCAAATGAGAAGCTGATCAATTTTGCGGCATCATTCGGTGCAATTCCGTTTTCAATCAATTCTGAAAGAATATCGTGAGCTAGGGTCATACTAATCGCTACCTGCTGCACATTTGAGCTTCCTTGGTTAAAGAAATTATCTCCACTCACATTGATTAAACTCATGTTTGGGAAGTATTCCAATACCTTGTTGGCTAATTCAATACGTTCATCTAGGTCTTCCATACGGTGATAGAAAACTTCAAAAGTTCCTTGAAATTTTTCGGTAGGGAAGTCTTTATCTGAACACCAGAAATAATAGTTCTTGATTAAATCGTAAGTGGCATTTTTAAAGCGTACCTCGATATGTTCCGGAAGAATGTCTTTAAAAAGAATATCAAAGTCTACATCCCAAGGAACGCTAATCTTAACCGAATCTACACCTGCATCTAATGCTTCTAGCATTTTTTGATTGGCAATGGCAGGTTTACGGCAATTAAATTCTTGATTAATAAACCAGTTTTCTTGCGTATGGCTTGTTTTTACGGTTTCTGTAACGAAATCTGAAAAACTGGATTGAGGAGCGTTTTCTTTGGTGTAGTTGGGTTGAATTTCAATACCGTCTTGGGTGGTTTTGTAAAGTGATTCTAATTCCTTTCCCTTTAAATCGGTGATGATTTTGTCTTGCCATTCTTGATGGCTAGTAGTTTGAAATTCTTTAAAATTCAATTTTTCCATGAACTATAATTTAATTCGTTGAATAGGTGGCGAAAGTAAGATTTTGTAAAGGATTACCCTATGATAGAAAGTTGGTTTTTACACAAGTGGTGGTGAGTAAATTTAACGGGTTTATGGTTAAAAAATAGCAAGGCAAGTAGGGTATTGGATAAAACCAATAATGTACTTTGGACCACTTTTAAATTCGTGAAAGGCATGCAAATTATTAAACAACTTAAAGAGGAATTAAACATTTCAGAATCAGTAATTGACAAGGTGTTGGCTTTGTTGGCGGAAGGTGCGACTATACCCTTTATTGCACGCTATAGAAAAGAACTTACTGGAGGTTTAGATGAAGTTAGTTTAATAGAAATAAAAGATCGACACCAGTATTGGGTGACATTTATTGCACGAAAAGAAACTATTTTAAGGGCTATTCACGAACAAGGAAAGCTTACGGATGCGCTGCGCGAAAAGATTGAAAAATGTCAATTAGCGGTGGAGCTAGAGGATTTGTATTTACCCTACAAAACCAAGCGAAAATCAAAGGGACAAAAAGCCATAGATGCTGGATTAAAACCGCTAGCCATATTTATTCAAAAACAGCATAACAATCATTCGGTAGAAGATAAAGCCTACCAATTTGTTGGGGGTGAAATAGAAACTGCTGAGATGGCTATAGAGGGAGCTACTCATATTTTGGCAGAATGGATATCTGAAAATCAATGGGTGCGAGAACGAATGAGAACCCAATTTGAGAAGTATGCAATAGCCATAGGAAAAGTAAAAAAAGGTAAGAAAGAAGAAGGGGAGAAATTTAAAGACTATTTTGACTTTAGCGAGCGTTGCAATAGAATAGCACCGCATAGAGTACTTGCTTTATTTAGAGGAGATAATGAGGGTGTACTTAATTTTAAGATTGAAGTAGATAAAGAGCATGCTTTAGAACAAATTGAGCGCGGATTAGGACGAAATTACGGGCATAATTTGTATGTAGAAAAGGCTATTCAAGATTCGTATAAGCGCATATTACAGCCCAATTTTGAGAGTGAATTAAAGAAGCAATTGAAAGAAAAAGCGGATGTAGATTCTATTGGTGTTTTTGCAAATAATTTGAGGCAATTATTGTTGCAGTCGCCATTAGGCGCGCAGGCAACATTAGCCATTGATCCTGGTTTCCGTACTGGATGTAAAGTGGCAGTATTAAATGCTTCGGGTGATTTTTTAGAAAGTGTAACCATCTATCCTCATCCGCCTCAAAACAAGGTGATGGAGTCTGAGAAAACCTTGAGGCACTTGGTGCAGAAGTATAAAATAAAAGCTATTGCGGTGGGTAATGGAACTGCCGGAATTGAGTCGGAAACCTTGTGTAGAAAGGTTTTTAAAGATTCTGAAGTATCTGTGTTTTCTGTGAATGAGGCCGGAGCAAGTATTTATTCGGCAAGTGAGATTGCACGTGAGGAATTTGGGGAGTTAGATTTAACGGTTCGTGGTGCAATTTCTATTGGAAGAAGGTTAATGGACCCATTGGCTGAATTGGTGAAAATTGATGCCAAGTCAATAGGAGTGGGGCAATACCAACATGATGTAAATCAACCGCTACTGAAACAAAAACTAACGGAAGTAGTAGAAAGCTGTGTAAACCATGTAGGAGTAGAGTTGAATACCGCTTCGTATCCCATTTTGTCATTTGTTTCGGGCTTAGGCCCCGGATTGGCTAAAAAAATTGTTGCTTATCGTAAAGAGAATGGAAATTTCAGTAACCGTAAGGAATTACTGAAGGTGCCTAAAATGGGGAAGAAAACCTTTGAACAGGCCGCTGGTTTTTTAAGAATAGAGGAAAGCAATCAGCCATTAGATAATACCATTATTCACCCGGAAAGTTATGGGGTGGTAAAAGAAATAGCTCAAAATGAAGGTGTTTCCGTAAATGAGTTGTTGCTTAAAAAACAAATCAATTCCAGTAGCCTAAAACCCTTGGAAGCTAAGTACGGCAAGCTAACCATAGACTTCATAGCTAATGAAATTGTACGTCCAACTATAGATCCTCGTGAACCATTGAAGGAAATGCAAACTAATAACGTTTCCAGTATAGAAGAACTCATACCGGGAATGAAATTAACAGGCACGGTAAATAATATTACCAATTTTGGGGCTTTTGTAAATATTGGATTAAAAGAATCGGGGTTGGTACATATTTCTCATTTGAGTAACACGTTTGTTTCTGATATTCATGCGGTTGTTCAGCTAAATCAGCAAGTAGATGTAACGGTGTTGAGTGTAGATTTGAATAGAAAAAGGATTCAGTTATCTATGAAGGTATAATTAGCACTTCGGCTCCGCTCAGTGCAAGCTTCGGCTCCGCTCAGTGCAAGCTTCGGCTCCGCTCAGTGCACAATTCGAATTGGATAACACTTAATAACCCGGAATCACCGGTCTAATAGAATCACCCTTGGGATTATATATAGCCTCGTTAATTTGTTGCAAGAAACGCTCTTTGTCTTTACCTAGGGTGCCTTTTAAAACTAAACGGTTGGAGGCGTGATCACTTCTAAAAATGGTGTGTTCAAGTTCTAAATGTTCCATAAAGAGCTTCATTTCTTGAAATAGTTGCGCATTGGTTAGTTCAATAAACTCTCCTTGATATCTATTTTGATAGTGTTCTAGTCCTTTGTGGGCGGTAAGAACTAGGGTAGACGCAAACTTAGGCTGCGTAGCATTTAAAACTTTGGCAGAGTTGATTGCGTGTTGTTTAGTTAGGTGTATGCCTCCCACACCATTAATAATCATAACCGAAGCATCCATTCCCGCTTCCTTACTTTTGTTAAGTCCTTCAATTGTTGTTTGGTAGGTTTCCCCTTTTTGAATGGCTTCCAGTACCTCGCTATCACCCGATTCAATGCCAACATATAATAAACTCAACCCATTTTCTCGTAACAAAATCAGATCTTCCATTGATTTTCTGGAAAGATTACTTGGAGAGGCGTAGGTAGAGATTCGTCTTAAATTAGGAAACGTTTGATTTAGTTTTTCTAAAATTCGAATCAATCTTGGGGTAGATAAAACCAAAGGGTCACCATCAGCTAAAAACACTTTAGTAATCTGAGAGGCGTACGGAACAAAGGTCTCTATCTCTTCAAAAACATCTTCTTCCTTTCTGGCTTTAAAGCTTTTAGAAGTGTACATTTCGCAAAATGCGCATTTATTCCAGGAGCAACCCAGAGTTATTTGAAATATTA
The DNA here is from genome assembly GCA_049606935.1 of Salibacteraceae bacterium. Taxonomy (GTDB): domain Bacteria; phylum Bacteroidota; class Bacteroidia; order Flavobacteriales_G; family Salibacteraceae; genus CAJXZP01. Next base: position 2,665 of record JBMYWA010000055.1, on the reverse strand, counting down.
ATGAATTACCTTCACTTGGAGGTCTAAATAACGGTTCGTGATATTGAATAGGAAATGAATACATTTTACAAATGTATAAACCCTAATAAACATAAGAGGTTTAGATTATTTTTTTAGAAATAATCGAATAAGAAATGTACCTTTGTGGCTCACAAAAAAGATTTTTATAGTACATGGGTAAGTCTCAAGAAACATTTGGCAAAAAAGAAAGAGAAAAGAAACGTTTAAAAAAACGTCAAGAAAAAGCACTTTTAAAAGCAGAACGTAAAGCAAATAAAGAAAAAGGGCTTTCTTTCGAAGATCAAATTGCCTATGTGGATGAGTTTGGTCAAATCACAGATACTCCGCCAGATCCAGACAAAAAAGTGGCTGAGGTAGATGTGGATAGTATTGTTATTGGCGCAGCATCTCGTGAGCCAGAAGAAGAGGTAGATCCAGTACACAAAGGACGTGTGGAATTCTTTAATGACAGTAAGGGTTACGGTTTTATTAAAGACATGAAGGACGGAGAAAAATACTTTGTACACATGACAGGATTAATTGACAATATTGTAGAAAACAATATGGTAACATTTGAATTAGAAAAAGGAATGAAAGGAATGAATGCTGTTAAGGTAAAACTTGATAAGTAGTTTGTTTTTCAATTATATTTTAAGGCTAGCCATTTGGTTAGCCTTTTTTTTTGCCACAAAATGGAAAATACACCCCTGGATTAAAAGCAATTATGAATGCCTTTTATTTTGCTTATTTCATTCCAGTTTATTATTTGTCTGAAGAAGGACATTTAAAAAAAACTAAAACCATAATTTTAAATTCTAATTGATTTTATAAGAATGAGATTGTTTGTTTTATTAGCTTTTTTTAGCAGTATTTATTCCATGCAATTACATGGGCAAGGCTGCAGTGATGCGGGTTTTTGCACCATTGATGGGTTGAAGCCCGATGTTACGGATTCTACCATAAAAACATTTCAAAATCAGATAAAAATAGGTTTTTCTTTAGGAAATGCCGATCATGGTATATCAGCCTACGGCATCTACTTAGAATACAATAGAGTATTAAGCTCTAAGGTTGGATTAGATTTGAAAATCACTGCTTTAGCTCAAAATGGAAATAACATTCAATCATATGGGGCTTCCGACATATTTATTACAGGAAAATATAAAGTATCCGAAAATTTTAAGGGAGTATTAGGATTTAAACTACCGCTGTCAAATTCTGGTAATACCAATGAAGGACTTCCATTGCCAATGGATTATCAATCTAGTTTAGGAACTATTGATTTAATAGTGGGTGTAGGTTTAAAATTAGGAGGGGTAGAGTTATTAGGGGCTTTTCAGCAACCTTTAACTCAAAATGCCAATCAATTTCTATCAGGTCTTTATCCAGAAGATTCAGAGCTTAGAAATTTTCAATCTACCAACAATTACAAAAGGAAAGGTGATGTATTACTTCGAGTTTCCTATCCAATTAAGTTGGGCAAAAAAATCAAATTTACTCCAAGCCTGTTGCCAATTTATCATTTAAACAATGACTTATATACCGATGAATTAAATATGGAAAGAACTATTAATGGTTCGCAAGGATTAACATTAAACGGGAACCTATACTTTGACTACTTAGTTAGCAAAAAAAGTACTTTACAGTTTAATACCGGAAATCCTTTTATTGTAAGGGAAGTGCGTCCAGATGGACTAACACGAAGCTACGTTCTTACAATAGAGTACAAGTATCGGTTTTAGAAATTAATCCTATGGCTACTTTCATTCTAAACCCCTAATGGTTAATAACTATGGCAAATTAAAAAACTACCTTCTTGCTGATATTGTATTATTGTACAAAATAAAAAAGTTGGAATAATGACTACCAGAAAAATATTAAGACGTGCATTTAAAAGAGCCATAGTATTAGGTCCAATTGCCTATTTCTATTGGCCGGTTGTAGCTGTGTTTTTTGTTACAGGAACGTATGATGTTTTGAGGCATCACACAAAAGATAAAGCGTTAATTTTCAGACAATACTTTTTTGAAAGTGGTACCCTTACCTGGTTGTTCAGTCCGCTTAACACTTTAATAGACATTTTAAGTTTACCGTTTATTAATAAACAGATATATAAGCTAGAAGATCTTCCTAAAAAACATCAGGCAGATATTCAAACCATTTTAGACGAAGTTCCTAAAAAGCAATTAAATGAAACTTTAGAAAAGTTAGAAGCGGATACAGAGAGATCTATGTTATTCTACAAATGGTATGGTTATAATGTAGATAATAGCTATCCGGTACCACTGTTTCACCGAAAATTTAAAACCATTAAAACCATTGGTATTTCTAGCTTTAATCCTCATGCATCTACTAGTCAGCATTTTGGTTGGTTAAGAGCGGGTATTAGAGTATTAATTAATATTGATGAAGACGTTCAGGGAGAAGCTTATTTAGAGGTAAACGGTCAAACGCATTCTTGGAAAGACGATGGACCATTATTCATTTTTGACGATACGGTACTTCATCAATCTTTTAATAAATCGGGTAAACGAAGAAGTAATCTATTTATTGATATTGCCCGTCCAACACCATTTCCTTTTGTAATGGATTTTATTTTCTGGTTATTTGGATTGATTTCAACCAGTTTTAAAGCATTTAGAAACCTATCTAATTGGAAAGTAGA
>JBMYWA010000054.1:0-15698 GCA_049606935.1 Salibacteraceae bacterium | reverse complement strand
CTTTATTTTATGTACGTGAATCTTTCCTTTTCAAACTTCGTTTGTAGGAAAGATTCACGCACAAAAAAAGGCCTTACTTCGTAAGACCTTTTCTTTTGGGTGAAAGACGGGATTCGAACCCGCGACCCTCGGAACCACAAACCGATACTCTAACCAACTGAGCTACAATCACCATTTATTGGACGGCAAAAGTAATTTTTTACCAATTACTATGGCTATTTTTTTATAAAAAATAATGGTTTTTTTTATTCCAAATTTCCATTCCTTTTTACCTAATTATTAATCAGATATTTATACCATTAAAAAAACTTACAAAACAACATTAACAGTTTTTCGAAGTTAACTGGACTTAGGTAATAAAGCCAATTAACTATTTTAGCGTCAAATTCTGAACAGGTAGGGTGAACATTTTTAAGTCAAAAACAATAAAACAAACGAGTTTACTTTTTGGTTCTCAATTAGCTATGGTTGCTATTGGATTTGGAATTAAAACAATTCAAACCAATTATCTTGGTCCTGAAGCATACGGATTATATGCGTTTTTTGGTTCTTTTACAGGATTTGCGGTGCTATTCTTTCGTTTTGGCTTTTATTCCTCTTTACAGGTATTAATTTCTGAAACAAAGAAGCCAGAATTAGAGAGAGAGTTATTTGGTTTGGGATTTGTAATAAATCTAGTCACCGGAGTTTTATTTGCTTTATTTATATGGACAACCTCTTTCTATATTGATGATTGGTTTGGTTTAGAATTTGGGGATATTATAAGGGTTTTAGCTCCACTAACTATTGTACTTCCTACACGGAGTTTAATTCAGGCTATGACCGTAGGCTCCAATAAAGTATACATACTTCCCATTTTTGATAACGTTGCCAAACTTTTTTTTGTGGTTTGTTTGCTACTATTCGCGTATACCGATCTTTTAAATGTTTACTACACCATTCTGTTCAATCTTGTAACCTTATTGATTAGTTTAGGAGTTGTATTCAGACAATTTGAACCACAATTCAGTAATCTAAAAGCCAATTTCCTTGTATTATGGAATAAAAACAAATCCTATGGTTTTAATTTCTATTTAGGAAGTACGGCTAACCAAAGCACCTTTAAACTTGATGAACTAACCATTTCCTATTTTGTAAACACCACAGTAAATGGGTTTTATTCGCTAGCCAATGTAATTGCGTCTCCCATGGTAATGGGTAGTCAAGCGTTATCTAACTCATTATTTAAAAAATTTACGCATCAAGAAAAAATTCCTCAAAAAGTATTTATTTTCAATACTCTTTGGCTTTTGATAAGTGGATTGGGTTTAATTTTCATTGCCAAATACATAGTTCTTTTCCTTTTTGGTCAGGAGTTTATTGAAGTATCTTATTACGCCATGGGATTATCTCTGGCATTTTTCTTTCAAGGAATGTACCAACCCTTCAATTTTTTATCGGCTAAATCACAAGGTAAAGCGGTTAGAAATGTGGCACTATCAGAAGCGTTAATTAATGTAATAGGTAACATTCTTCTTATTCCAATAATTGGAGTTTATGGAGCTATATATACGAGTATCGCTGCTAAGTTTGTTCATTTCATTGGTAAATGGTACTATTACACAAAATACCTAAAAGAACAATCTATTCATGGCTAAAATTTGCATGATTTCCGTAAATCATTCCCCATTAGACGATCGTATTTTTTATAAGGAAGCACTTACTTTGAAAAAGGCCGGGCACAAGATTTCTCAAATCTGTCGAGCCGATGAGCAAGGTATTATGTACGATATGGGAAATATTACTCCCTTAAACAAACCTGGCGATGATTGTGTTTTATTTGAGGGAATAAAAACATTTCCTATTCCTACCCCTTGCAATACCGTACAAAAGCTACTAAAAAAGGTCTTTAAAGGATCATTTTATGCTCACTTTATTGAAACAGGGGTTAACATTAATGCAGATGTATATCACGCTCATGAGCCTGAATCCTTTTATCTGGGTTTAAAAATAGCAAATATTACGGGCGCTAAAGTGATTTTTGATTCTCATGAAAGCTATACCACGGGAACCAAAAAGGAAGTTTGGATTCAAAAGAAATACCTCAAAGATTTAAAATACTTAATAAGTGCGAACCATTTAACTCGTGGGTATTTGGTTGGGTTAAACCCAAAAATTGAAAGCACAGTGATTTATAATGCAGCAGAAATAGAACTTTATAAAGGTTTACGGCATTCTACACCTAAAAATATTATTACAATAGCACATGATGGTTACTTGCCATTCAATAGAGGTCTAAAAGAAATGCTTGAAGCTTTTAAAATAGTTCATGAAAAGCACAACAATACTCGATTAAAAATTATTGGAGCTACAACAGGTAGTGAAAAAGAATACTTCACCCATTTTATTTCTCAAAACAAATTGGCTGATGTAGTAGTTGAAACGGGATGGGTTCCTTATCAAGATGTGTCTACACATTTAGCCGGTTGCCAAATTGGATTAATTGCAAAAACCAATACTGTAAATAATATTATTGGCGGCCCTCCTATTAAGTATTACAACTACACCGCAGCTGGTATGGCTATAGTAGATGTTAACATGCCTGAAACCTCAAGACTATTATCCAAATTTAAAAATGGCATTAGTATACCCGATAGAAGTATTTCTTCCTTAGTCAAAGGAATAACGGCTTTAGTTGAAAATACAAGTTTATTAGAAGGCTATCAAGCCAATTCATTGTTAGCTTTTAAAGAATTGAATTGGGAAAAAGAGGGTAATAAACTTATAAACTTTTATCAAAAAGTGGTTTTAAACAACGATTCCCTAGTAAAACACTAAATAAAAAAAGGGGAACTCGTTAAAATTCCCCTTTCCTAATTTGAGTTATTATCCAATTAGTTCATATCACCAATAAGTGGCAATTCATCGTAAATAGATAATTTTAGTACCATAGAAACAATAGAATCTAATTGTAAAAATCTTCCACCTACTTTCTCCCCTAATGCTTTAGATACTTGTTTGTAATACTTTTTTCTAATAGAAGTTCTTTTAGCTTCATTTGCTAACATTTTTTTCATTAAATCAGCGGCATCTTCATCATTCATGGTTTCGTATTTTTCACCATAATGTTTAAGGTTTTCAATACCAGACTTCCTTAACAACTCTAAATCATTTTCAAATGCATTATAAATTGGAGTGAAAATTTTAGCATCTGCCTCATTCAAATTCATATTTTGCATAAAAACTGTTCTTCTTTCAGTTTCAATTAAATAGGAGGCAAATTTGGGATCAAGACCATCCTCTTGGGCAAATCCTGACATTACGGTTAAGGCAAAGGCCACTAGTACAAGTACTTTTTTCATCATTTCGTTTTTTATTGTTTTCGCAAATGTAATTTATTGGAAATGGTACTCCTATCAATTTAATCAAAAATAAATGCCCCATTATTAAATCAAATCTGTTAAAATAAACCCTCTAAATTATTATTTCATCAAATACAATTGAGCTAAATTGCAATCTAGATAGATTTACACAAGATGAGCAATTTCACCAAATCAAATTCATTTTTACTAACCGGTTTATTCTACCTCGTTTTTGTCCATATATCCTTTTTAGGTTTCTCCCAAAAAAAGGATAAACCAACAGTGTTTAATCAAGCTATGCTTGATCTTAGCCAGAATAAGGTTATATCTGCTGCAACAGCATTTGAGTATCTGTATAAAAATGATTCCACCAATATGAATTACGCCTACTTGTTAGGTCAAAGTTATGCCAGGTTAGACACAAACCTACCCTATGCCATTTATTTACTAGAAAAAGCCAGCAAAAAATATTCTCCAGATTACAGAGTAAGAGATCCCGAAGAAAGAAGAGTATCTGAATATGTATATTACTATTTATTAATGTGCTACAGCCTAAATGGAAATTGTTCTCGAACCATAGGAACATTAAACAAATTCTATTCGATTTATTCTTTTGCAAACGAATATTATTTAGTGGAAGGCCAACGTTTTCATCGAGAATGTAATAAACGAGAAGTTCCAATTGATTCAGCTGACTTAATAGTTTATGAAAAAGAGGAAAAACAACATTGGGTAAGTACCAAAAGTGTAACTTATACCAACAAACAACCAACATACGGTGTTCAGATTGGTGCTACTTTAGAACCTAAATATACTTGGGAGTTTAAGGGAGTGAAAAATGTTGAAGTTTACATTGATGAAAATGGAATATACCGTTACATTATTGGAAAATTCGTTCACCCACTAGTTGCGGAAAGGTTGCTTGAAGTGGTTAAAGAAGCGGGTTATCCAGATGCTTTTGTAGTGAATGTAAAAGATAAAACCAAATTTGCGGAGAAGGTGGTGAATATGGATTATAAACCCATTGACGATGAATTAGTGGGTAGTGTTTATTTCACTGTTCAGGTAGGAGCATTTAAGAGTGATACTATTCCAGATGATTTAGCTTATCTTTTCATGGAGCTGGATAGTATTAAAGAAATCAATGACAACCAATGGACTTATTTAACTGTTGGTGAATTTGACAATATTAATGAGGCTAGGTTTTATCTGGAACTAGTTAAAGATGTTGGGGTTAAAGATGCTTTTGTTACCGCTTTTAACTACAATCGTAAGGTTGAAATAAGGCAAGCCGAAGCCTATTTGGAAGAACAAGACAGATTAAGAATGGAGCAGCAGGAAAAGGCGGCTAAACCCAAAAAAAAGAAACGAAAATATTGAGGTTAAAACAAGGAGTTCATGTCTAAAAAATTATATGATCTATCCATTTTAAGTGAAATGGTTTATGGAGATACCGACTTTATGAAAGAATTGGTAGACACTTTTATTGAATATGCTCCAGTAGATACAGGCGAGCTTAAAGAATTTGCGTTAAAACAAAACTGGGAAGAAACTTCAAAGAAGGCGCACAAATTAAAATCGTCTATCAGAACTATTGGTGTTACCTCATTATCTGATTTAATATTAGAAATAGAAATAGATGCTAAAGAGCTAAAAGAAATTGAACTAATTAACAAAAAAATAGATCAGTTTTCTCAAACTTTAGACTTAGTACTTGATCAATTAAAAAACGAAAAATTTTAATATGCAAACTATTATTAATACTAAAAACGCCCCAGCTCCAATTGGGCCTTACAATCAAGCAACAATGGCGGGTAATACCTTATTTATGAGTGGTCAAATTGCATTGAACCCTGAGACTGGAGAATTAATTATGGATTCCATTCCAAATGAAACTCATCAGGTAATGAAGAACTTATTGGCGGTATTAAAAGAGGCAAAAATGGATTTTTCTAATGTAGTCAAATGCTCAATTTTTCTGTCTGACATGAACAACTTTCCTGTGGTAAATGAAATATATGGTAGCTATTTTTCGGGGAACTATCCAGCTAGAGAAACCGTTCAAGTTAGCATACTCCCCATGGGAGTAAATGTAGAAATATCGGCCATTGCTGTAAAATAGCAAAAAAAAATCCTGAAGAAACCTTCAGGATTTTTTTTTGTATCTAATACCTATTATTTTGAGATTGGAATTTTTAAAGAAACCTCTTCTCCATTATCAAGAATTACTTTGATTACGTAAATACCAGCATTAAAATTTGAGCCATCTAATCTAACTATTTGTCCTTTTTGATTCTCAAAATAAACTTGCTTTCCAACCATATCATATACATAAACTTCATTGATATATTGGTTGTCATATATAAGTTGAACTATAATTTCATCACCAGATTGATACGCTTGTAAATTTGAGTTAACATTTTTTGGACTATTAATTCCAGTTGGAGTACCATTATTTTCAAAATCGATAGTAAAACGACCAACATAATTCCCTGTATCTAAGTACAATGAATAGTCTTGTTTTTTCAGATTTATTAAATCACCCGTCACATGATCATTTAAATAAATCGCATATTCACCACCCATATTTTGAAAACTATCTGCTTTAAAAACATGTATTCCAGCATTAGAGGTAGTCAAGAATAACGGCACTGATTTAGTTTCATTTTCGTTGATAGGCTCTAAAGCCTGAATAGAATACGGTAAATTTCCAATTAAAGAACCAATAGCCACTCCTGTTCCTGTTGCACTTTTAGCAGCATCACTAAACTCATCATACAAATCAGTGGCATCCTCGTTAAAGCCAATAGCACATTGATTATTATTTAGAGAATCATTGGTTACACTTAAATAAACAAATGGGGGTAAATCTGAATCTGTTTTAAATAGGTTTGAATTATTTCCAGCCACCCTCATGGAGTTAGTAAATCTAATTTTATCATCGCTTTTTGCATAAACCCAAAACGCTTGGCCTGCTCCCACATATCTTTTCGCTGTTCCTCCATTTGCTGTAGTTCCAGCTCCGTTAGCAAAAACTGAATAATCTTCTGAATGATGATAATCTGTTCCATTTTGGTTATCGTCTACCCAAAAATAAAAACTACCTAGAATTACATTTTTGTTCTCGTCTAAAAATAAATCCAGATCAATGGCACAAGGATAAGGATTACCAACTAAGTTCCAATCATCATCTTGCCAAAGAGGATTGTGGTTTGGCCCCAATGGGGTTTCATAAATAGAAACCTCAATTTCTCCATTATTTACTTTTCCTGACACGGTTCTAGTAACCGAATTGGTTCCAGGTACAAAATAACCACTACCAACATCCATTATTCCATCGCCACTTGGTAGAACAATACTTGCAGGAAATGTAACTGTGTTTCCATTACAATTACCTTGATAATTTGCTGGGTAATCATATTTCCAACTTTGAGTTGCTCCTTCAAAAGCAAAAATGTCACATTCATTTGCATTAGGAAACATATCTTTAATTGCGGCATTTCTAAACGGAGAAGACCAACTATTATATGCATTTTGATTAGAAGACCCTTTTACTTCAATAGAGTAGATTCCATCACCAGAGTTTAAATCTACCGCATTTGTTTGAACAATTGAGCCTTTATTTTTCACAATAATCTCTCCCTGATTTTCAATTTCATTACACACAATTAATGATCGATTAGATTCAATTTCTAAACGCACCCCAGGCGAAACAAGAACAGTACCCACGTTTACATCGGAACTAATTTTTGAATCTTCTAATACAATTATTTTTTCTGAACAGTTAGAATTACTAATAGTTCCACCAGTTACCGGAGTGTAATCACCTCCATTGGGAACAGAGTGATAATAGAGGTATGTAGTATTTCCAACTGTACTAGGTGGAATACAAGAGTTTCCTGAACAACCATTAATCGTTCCGTTACTTGAAAATGTACCATTTCCATTTAACACTTCTACTTGACCAATACCTTCGATTGCAGCATTATTCGATAAGCTCAAATTTTTAATAGATAATTGTTTATTAATGGTAACCGTTCCTAAACTAAACGCAACCGATCCGTTTTTCCAATCTAGGTCCTCGTTCAAAGTTAAAGTACCATAATTTACAAATGACATTTGATTAAAAGTCCATTCGGCTCCTTCATTATAATTGATTACCCCAGATTGATAATTGGCAAGTGTTCCGTTTGAGGTAATAATCTTGCCATCAATGTTAAAATTTGAAGAATAATTGGTACAAGTTAACTGGCTAATTTTTAAAGTACCTCCATTATCTACTTGAACCGTTGAACCATTTTTAAAACTTAAGCTCCAAGCTGTTTTAAGGTAACCGCCTGATTTGATAATTAAACTACCCCCGTTTTCTAAAGTAAAACCCTTTAAAGTTACCGTGTGGTTAATTATAAAATCATCGCTACCTGAATAACTATTACCCGGATTACTAGGACTCCAAGAATTATTACCAGTAGTGGTATAAGTAATTCCGAAAGAGTAAAAAGAAAAAAGAGCTAAAACTATTGTTAGGTAAAATGTGTGTGTTTTAAACATAGTTTCAAATTTTAGTATTATTACGCAAAAATATTGGGATTTTATCTTTTATCCAATTAGTTACGTTTATTTGGGGCGAAACGTTGCGTTTTAAGTACAGAATACTGGTAATTTGACACCAGACAGAATTTTTACTATCTATTTCTCTGCCAATAAAGAATAAACCATTGGTATTTTTTGGCCTATATGCTTAATATAGAAGCCTCCAGAGGGTAGTTCTTCCATGTTTTGGAAGCAATTGTATGGAGAATAATCAAACTCATTGAATTGCTTTATGGACAGTCCACTTTTAATTAATGCAGTTATTACCTCAGATAATCCGTGGTTCCACGAAATATTTTTTGTGGTTATTTCTTCTCCATCGGTATAAGTACCCTCCTCATCTATGATTGGTTCATCATTGAAGTAACGGTATTTTACTGATTTAAAATCATCATCAAACATCCACACAACGGGGTGAAATTCTGCAAAAACAAATTGACCTCCAGGTTTTAAGTATTTTGAAACAATTCCAGCCCATTTATCAATATCTGGGAGCCATCCAATTGTTCCATAACTTGTAAAAACATAGTCAAATTCCTCATCTAAAACCTCTGAAAGACCATATACATCCGAACAAATAAATCGTGCCGAACTATTCAATTTATTTGCCAAAACATTGGCTTTTTCTATGGCTACATCCGACAAATCAACTCCGGTTACCTTTGCTCCCAACCTTTCTAAAGACAGGGTATCCTGTCCGAAATGACATTGCAAATGCAATACCGTTTTACCTTTCAAATCACCAAACAATGCCAGTTCAATACTATTTAAAGAGGACCTACCCTTGATAAAACTTTCGTTATCGTAAAAGGAGGAATCAAAGTGAACTTCTGTTCGTTTGTTCCAGGAATTTTTATTTACTTCTAGGTAATTATTATTCATTTGGTTTTCCGTTAAATGGTGGATATTCTTCCTCCAAATATAGCTGAAATCCAATAATTCTAATTAACCATCGCAAGGTTGCTACATTAAAGTCATGCCACTGTTTTGGAAACTTACCAGTAAAAATTACGGCCCAAAAAGCCAAAAAAGTTAATAGGCAACTAATTAGATTTCTAAAAATCCAGATAATTAAATGAGGTAGAATAATTATTCCGCTAAACAAAAAACGGAACAAAACGGACAGCCTATTTATTTGATTTGGCCCATTATATTTAATAGTAACATTTTTCGCCTCCGCATTTATGCCAAATGCAGGATAGCCATCCACAAGATTATAAACACTTAAATGTATTCTAGAGAGCCAACCTAAAACACCAATCAAATATTTTCTAGAATAGGAAGGATATTCTCCTTTTAATAGAATGTAAAATGTAGCATACACCCACAGTAATTTAGCCCAAATTATTACAAAGAATAATATAAAGAAATGAGGGGCTACAATAAATATACCTCCTAAAAAGCTTCTTAAGAAAAGTTCAACTCTAGAATATTTTTTTTGGTATTGTACATTTAATGTCAACATAAAATTTTTATTCGTTTTTTTTGGCAAACGTAAGCATAAAAAAGGGTTTTAAATTTCTTTAAAACCCTTACTAATAAATAGATTAATCTTTAAAAATTTTTGTGATTAAAATCTACAAAACTTCTTTTTAAATCGTAATATATTTTTTCAAAAACCTCAAACTCATTGCGTAAAGCTTTATATTTTTCCATAGTTACACTATTGTGAAATACAGATCCTTCAATTGATTCGCGAGTAATTGACTTACGGTTTTGTCTTACCTTTTTATTCAAAATATCTAACACTTCATTTTGGCGAATAAATTGGTTTTGAAAATGCTCCAATTCTCTCAATGATTCTTTATCGGTTAATCTTACTACGTCCTGCTCTAGTCTATGTTCAAAAATTTCTAATTCATTTCTGTAATATTTCATTTCGTTGTCCCAAAGTTCATGGTCAAAACTTAAATCCTTTACATAAACTCTTTCAACTACTGGGGCTACATCATTGCTCATAACTAAATATATTTATTGGTTTAACTTTTAAATCTCCAGACCAATTTAACGCATATTAATGAGTGTAAATATGATATTGATTAGTATTAAGAACCTACTTTTGACATCTTTTCTACTTTCTTAAAGTCATGAATTCAACAAAAATATTTCCACTTTTGTACGCAGGGCCACTATCTTATTACGCCTACCTTTTGCAGAATCCAGGAAAAATAGAAGCTTTTGAAAATTTCTCAAAACAAAACTTTAGAAGTCGTTGTAGAGTTTATGGAGCAAATGGAGTGATTACCTTATCTATACCCATAGTTAAAGAAACTTTAAAACTTGCGGTTACCGAAGTTCAAATTTCCAATATCGATGCTTGGCAACGAAACCATTGGAAGTCTTTGGTTTCTGCCTATAAAACTTCTCCCTTTTTTGAGTTTTACGCACACCTTATTCAACCATTATTTGAAAAAAAGTATACTAGTTTATGGGAGTTTAATTTAGATTTTCATCAAACTATATTAAACTGTTTGATTGTAGAGTTTACCCCTTCATTTACTACTGAGTTCGCACCTCTCCATGAAAATGATTTACGAATTTTGTACTCTGGTAAAAAACCTCATCCTAATTCTGACCAATTCAATAAATACCAACAAGTGTTTTCATACCATGGAAAATTTGAGCCCGATTTAAGCATTTTAGATGGCATATTCAATTTGGGTCCAGAACTTGAATCCTACCTCTTAAAATTACCCGTGTAACGAAAGTTTTCCTCTACTTTTTTGTTGTTAATACATAAGTTTAACCCTTATATTTGGAGTTCTTAAATTCACACCATATGACCAAGAAAGAAGAATTAGAATTCAATAAAAATGAAGACCGTAACCGAAGAAAGGTTTCAAACCTAAACCGAAAGTTAGAAGAGGTTTATCTTGGAGGTGGTTTAAAACGAATTGAAAAGCTTCACAGTAAAGGTAAAATGACTGCCCGAGAAAGGGTACAATATTTATTTGATAAAGGTACGGAGCAATTAGAAATTGGGGCATTTGCTGGCGAAGGAATGTATGCCGAACATGGTGGTTGCCCTGCAGGAGGTGTTGTTATCAAAATTGGTTACATATCGGGTAAGCAATGTATTGTGGTAGCCAATGATGCCACGGTAAAAGCCGGAGCTTGGTTTCCTATTACAGGTAAGAAGAACCTAAGAGCTCAAGAAATTGCCATGGAAAACAACTTGCCCATTATTTATCTAGTAGATAGCGCTGGTGTTTACCTTCCAATGCAAGATGAAATTTTCCCAGATAAAGAGCATTTTGGAAGAATTTTCAGAAATAATGCCATAATGTCTAGTAAAGGTATTACTCAAATTGCCGCCATAATGGGTTCATGTGTGGCTGGAGGAGCTTATTTGCCCATCATGAGTGATGAATCAATGATTGTAGATAAAACAGGCTCCATCTTCCTGGCTGGTTCGTATTTGGTTAAAGCAGCCATTGGTGAAACTATTGATAATGAAACCTTAGGAGGCGCAACTACTCAAACTGAAATTTCAGGAGTAGTAGATTATAAATGTACCGATGATCAAGACGCTTTAGATCGTATAAAGCGAATGATGGGTAAAATTGGCGATTCTGAAAAAGCGGGCTTTAACCGTGAGGAACCTAAAGAACCCAAACATGATTCTAACGAAATTTTTGGTATCCTACCAGACACCAACACCAAACCCTATGAAATGCGTGAAATCATCAAACGTTTAGTAGATGATTCTGAATTTGATGAGTACAAAGAAGGTTACGGTAAAAGTATTGTTACTGGATACGCCAGAATAGACGGTTGGGCAGTAGGAATTGTGGCCAACCAACGTGAGCTGGTAAAAAGTAAAAAAGGCGAAATGCAGTTTGGTGGAGTTATTTACTCTGATTCGGCTGATAAGGCTGCACGCTTTATTATGAATTGTAATCAGAAAAAAATTCCTTTGGTGTTCTTACAAGATGTTACCGGATTTATGGTAGGTTCAAGATCTGAACATGGGGGCATTATTAAAGATGGCGCCAAGTTGGTTAGCGCTATGGCGAACTCAGTGGTTCCAAAATTCACTATAGTAGTAGGTAACTCCTATGGAGCCGGAAACTACGCCATGTGTGGTAAAGCCTATGATCCTCGTTTAATTGTAGGATGGCCATCGGCTCAAGTGGCAGTTATGGGTGGCGCTCAAGCCGCAAAGGTTTTATTGCAAATTGAGGTAAGTAGTAAAAAAGCGAGAGGTGAAAAAATCACCAAGGAAGAAGAGGAAGAGCTATTCAACAAAATTAAAAATCGTTACGATGATCAAACTACCCCATATTATGCGGCCAGCAGATTGTGGTTGGATGCTATAATAAACCCAATTGATACCAGAAACTGGGTTTCTATGGGTATTGAAATGGCCAACAATCAACCTATTACAGAAAGATACAATGTGGGGGTAATCCAAACTTAAACCTAGGAATTACCTTAATGGTTTCGTGAATCACATAGTGCTTGAGCATCATCCTCGGTACCAAGTAAAACCGCTATCCATTTAGTAGATTCTTGTGATTCAAAAGCAATTTTTGCAGCTAACGTTAGTGGTATAGATAAAAACATCCCAATGGTACCTAGTATCCATCCCCAAAATATTAAAGATAGCAAAACTACTAATGTTGATAATCCCAAGCCTTTACCCATTACTTTGGGTTCAATTACAGATCCAATAGTAATATTTA
Organism: Salibacteraceae bacterium; assembly: GCA_049606935.1. GTDB lineage: Bacteria > Bacteroidota > Bacteroidia > Flavobacteriales_G > Salibacteraceae > CAJXZP01. Next base: position 3,079 of record JBMYWA010000054.1, on the reverse strand, counting down.
CCACCAAAAAAATGGCGCCTGTCCATATTACACCCGAGCCACCTAACGTAATAAAGGCCATAAACATTGCAGGTATTGCGGCTATTATAGAACCAATATTTGGTATATAGTTCATTAAAAAAGCAATAAGTCCCCACATAAACGGAAAGTCTACCCCTAGCAACCATAGTAAAGTCCCAATAATTAAACCCGTAGCAAAACTAGTTATGGTTTTAATTCCTAAATACTGATTAATTTGGCTCATTGCAGCGCTTATACCCGTCATAGAATGTTCTGGCTTATTCATTATTGCTTTAAGCTTCACTCCGTAACTAGACTTTTCTGCCAGCATAAAAGCAACAATTAATAAAATCATTGCCATGTTTCCCATTAAGCTACCCAAACCATTTAAAAGTTTTGCTGTAAAATTCATTATCGTTCCTGGGTCAATTGCACTTAACAACCCATCTGTAGAAACATGAATTCCAAACGATTTTAACATTTCAAAAACACCACTTATTCCAATGGTAACTTTTGCATCATACTCATCTAAATTTGCGGAAAACCGGGCTACCGAAGAGCCAATAATACCTCCCAAAGAAGAAGATAGCAGAATAATAAAAAACAATACCGCTGCCACTGCCAAACCTGAAGGAGCGCCTTTTTTTTCTAGGTATCCCACAGGTTTAGACGCAATTACTGCAATGAAAACAGCCATTAAAAATTGTGTCGCAATTTGAGCCGAATAAATCACCCCTCCTAACACAATTACAATTGCTGCTAAATAAAAAATAGTTGGGATTTCTTTTTTTTGTGACTCCATATTAATTTTCTAACAATTTTCATTTCAAATATAGCCTAGTAAGGTCTATTTTCATGAACATAGTCTAAACGTATTTTCCGTCCATCATCAAAAATCTTTGCTCCTTCACATTTTTGGTCATAAAAACCCATTAATTAAAGTATATTCGGCACCTTTAAAACTATCAATCATGAAATTTAAACAATCATTATTCATTCTGCCTTTGGTGGCCTTAACAGCGTCTTGCGCTTCTGACAAGGCAGTTGAACCAAAAGCGGAGACAGCTTCAGAAGCTCCAAGCGCAGGATTAGACCTAAGTAATATGGACAAAGACATGCGTGCACAAGACGATTTCTTTATGCATGTGAACGGTACATGGGTTAAAAACACTGAAATTCCAGCAGACCAAGGTTCTTGGGGATCTTTCAACGAGTTACGTGAGAACAACAACAAAACCGTATTAGAAGTATTGGAAACTGCTTCTTCTAGTTCCAAATACGATGAAAATAGCGACCAAAAGAAAGCCGCTAATTATTATGCGGTAGGTATGGACAGTGCGGCTGCCGAAAAAGCGGGTCTTTCTCCATTAGATCCTTTCTTCTCTAAAATTGATGCTATTTCAAACAAAGAAGATTTAGTTAACTACTTGGCCTATGAAGAAACGTATGGTGGTGGTTCATTTTTTGGATTTGCCATTTTTCCAAACGTTAAAAACTCCAACGTTAAAGCGGCTTACTTAGCGCAAGACGGATTAGGTTTGCCAGATAGTGATTACTATACCAAAGACGATGAAAAATCAGTGGCACTTCAAGGAAAGTACAAAGAATTCATTGCAAAAATGCTTCAAATCAAAGGAGTATCTGCTGAAGACGCTACCGCTCAAGCAGAGGCTATCTATAAATTAGAATATGATTTAGCTACCGCATCCATGAACTCTACAGAGAGTAGAGACTTGATTAAGCAATACAATCCATATGCATTAGCTGATTTAAGTACACTTGCACCATCTATTGATTGGGCTACGTATTTCCAAGGTATGGGAATTTCTGATGTAGATACATTTATTGTTATGCAACCTAAATTCATCCAGAAAATGGAAGAAATTATTGTGGCTAACGATGTGGCGCTTTGGAAAAACTATTTGACCTACAAAACCATGTCAAACTATGCGGGTTATTTAAATGCAGAGATGGTTCAAACCAATTTTGACTTTTACGGAACCGAGCTATCAGGAACCACTTCTATGCGTGCGCGTTGGAAAAGAGTTTTAGGTTCAACTAACCGTTACGTGGGTGAAGCTATTGGTAAATTGTATGTAGATGCCGTTTTCCCTCCAAAAGCTAAAGCCACTGCAAAATCAATGGTTGACAATATTTTAGCGGCTATGAAAGTGCGTATTGAAAACGTTGACTGGATGACTCCTGATACCAAAGTAAAAGCACAAGAAAAACTAGCGAGTTTTACCGTAAAAATTGGTTACCCAGATAAATGGAAAGACTATTCATCTTTAGAAGTAAAAACCGTTGCTCAAGGAGGTACTTATGCAGGTAATGCAATGGCTGCCAAAAACTGGGGTTTTAAAGATGAAGTAGCCAAATTACACGATCCAGTAGACAAGTCTGAATGGGGAATGACACCACAAACCGTGAACGCCTATTACAATCCATTAGCGAACGAAATTGTATTTCCAGCGGCAATTTTACAACCCCCTTTCTTTGATTTTAACGCAGATGCACCGGTAAACTACGGTGGAATTGGTGCTGTTATCGGACATGAAATTTCTCATGGTTTTGATGACCAAGGTGCACAATTTGATAGCGAAGGAAACATGGTAAACTGGTGGACACCAGAAGACAAAGAAGCCTTTGAAAAAAGAGGTGAAAAGTTAATTGCGCAGTTTGATGCATTAGAGCCACTTCCAGGGTTATTTGTGAATGGTAAACTTACCTTAGGTGAAAACATTGGTGATCTTGGTGGAGTTAACCTAGCATGGGATGCCTTACAAGCTGAATTTGCTGCTAACGGAAAAACAGAAACTATTGATGGTTTATCTCCTGAGCAAAGATTCTTTATGTCTTGGGGAACAATTTGGAGAACCAAGTACAGAGACGAATCTTTAAGAAGTCAGGTAAATACTAACCCGCACTCTCCGGGTATGTATAGAGCAAATATGCCATTAAGAAACTTAGATGCATTCTACACCGTGTTTGAGATTTCTGAAAACGACAGCATGTATATCGCTCCAGAAGACCGAGTTTATATCTGGTAAGATTTCAATAAATTACCGAAAGCCTCTAA
>JBMYWA010000053.1:0-16401 GCA_049606935.1 Salibacteraceae bacterium | reverse complement strand
TATAAAAACCTATTGGAATTGAGAATAATACCTGACCAAATTAATATCATTTACTCATAATTGTAAATAGCAATACCAAGCCAAAAACTAATCCCAATAAAGAAACAAGATAATAATTACTAGTAATTTCAAAACGCTTAAACACCATAATAAGTAGCGTTTGAATAACATACAATACCCCAAAATAAATAATAAAAACCACCCAATTACCCCAGTTTAGCATCCAATAAAAACTATAATACCCTTCGTCTATAAAAAAAAGGGCATTTACAACAAACAATGTGATCCCTGTTATTTCGTGCTGAAAATTAATGGAAGCCTCTCCAGATTTAGATTGATTCATATTTTTATTTGTTTAACGTTCAATTTCAACATGTTATTGCATTCTTAGTTCTAACATTTAAGAATTAACAATCAATTTTTTGGGTAACCATGCTAAAAACCAAAAGTCCATAATTCAACGCAGAATTTCGTAAAGAAAAAGGTTCTGATTATTTTAAAACATTAAAGAATCATTAGTTTTGCAATCTTAAAAATTCAAGGTATGATATCAGCACATAATGTTTCCTTACAATACGGTAAACGAGTTCTTTTTGACGAAGTTAACATCAAATTCCATGGTTCAAATTGCTTTGGTGTAATTGGTGCCAATGGTGCTGGTAAATCCACGTTTTTAAAAATATTAGCAGGTGATATTTCTCCAAATTCCGGTCACGTAAGTTTAGACCCGGGTAAAAGAATGGCGGTATTAAGACAAACACATACCGAGTTTGATGAGTTTACTGTTTTAAATACGGTTATGATGGGACATACACAGTTATGGAAAATCATGCAAGAAAAAGATGCTATATATGCGAAACCTGACTTTTCAGAAGAGGATGGAATTAAAGCCTCTGAACTAGAAGCTGAATTTGCAGAAATGGATGGTTGGAATGCCGAGTCTGATGCCAGCTCGTTATTAAGTAACCTAAATATTCATGAAGATGACCATTATAAGTTATTGAAAGATATTCCAGGTTCTATGAAGGTTAGAGTATTACTCGCCCAAGCGCTTTTTGGCAACCCGGATATTTTAATTTTAGATGAGCCAACCAATGATTTGGATATGGAAACCATTTCTTGGTTGGAAGACTTTTTATTAGATTTTAAAAATACAGTAATTGTAGTATCTCACGATAGACACTTTTTAGATACCATCTGTACTCATATTGCAGATATTGACTTTGGTAAAATAAAAACCTTTACGGGTAATTATAGTTTTTGGTATGAATCAAGTCAATTGGCTTTAAGGCAAAAACAGGCATCCAATAAGAAAGCAGAAGATCGTAAGAAAGAATTGCAAGAGTTTATTTCGAGATTTAGTGCTAACGCATCTAAATCAAAACAAGCTACCTCTCGTAAAAAGCTTTTAGATAAAATTAATGTGGATGACATTCAACCTTCTTCACGAAGGTATCCGGCCATTTTCTTCAATCAAAAAAGAGAAGCTGGAGATCAAATACTACATATTGAAGGATTGTCAAAATCATTAGACGGCACTCCCCTGTTCTCTAACCTAGATTTGAACGTTACCAAAGGAGATAAGATTACCATTATTAGTAGAAATACTTTAGCCATTCACGAATTATTTAAAATTTTAAATGGAGATTCAGAGGCAGATTTTGGAAAGTTCTATTTCGGACAAACCATGACCACATCGTATTTACCTGCCAATAACGAAAGTTTTTTTGATACGAAAGACAATCTAATTGATTGGTTAAAACAATATTCTGAAATTAAAGATGACGTTTACGTTAGAGGTTTTTTAGGAAAAATGCTTTTTACAGGCGAAGAAACCTTTAAAGAAGCCAATGTTCTTTCGGGTGGTGAAAAAGTAAGGTGTATGATTTCCAGAATGATGCTAGCAGAAGCTAATTTCTTAATGATTAACGAACCCACAAATCACTTGGATTTGGAATCTATTCAGGCATTTAATAATGCCCTTGTAGACTTTAAGGGCACTCTTATGTTTGCTTCTCATGATCACACTTTTACAAATTCGGTGGCCGATAGAGTAATTGAAATTGGCCCAAAGGGAGTAATGAACAAACAAATGACATATGATGAATATATGTCTAACCCAAAAATTCAAGCCGACAGAGAAAATATTTATTAGTCTCTTTCCTTATTGGATTGTTGATAAACTGAAATCTCTTTTGAATTTAAATTAAGTTACACCGTTACATTTGTAATGATGATTAAATCGTATTGGGAAAAGGTACCCTATTGGGTTAAAAATAGATACGCTATTACCGTAATTGTATTTACGGTATGGATGTTATTTTTTGACTCAAATGATGCTTTTATGTTATATAAGTTAAAGAACGAATTAAGTACCATCCAATCAGAAAAAGAGTATTTTCAAAATCAAATTAAAGAAACTAGATCTGATTTAGATAACCTGCTTAACGATAATAAAAAGCTAGAGAAATTTGCCCGTGAGAAGTACTTAATGAAAAATAGCAACGAAGAAATTTTTGTTATTACAGTTGAAGAAGAATAGCTGAGTTCTATCCTACAACTTTCTTCAAATTCTTTATATTTACCCTCCAAATCAGTTTCTTAAATGGTAAAAAAAATTATTTTAGGTATTGGAATTGCTTTTTTATTGGGATTTTGTTTTACCTCATATTATCTGTTCAATAATGCAGAAAAAATTGCCAATGATGTTGTTCGAAATGAATTTATTAAAAAGTACAATGAAAGTAATTCCTCGCAATATGAAATATCTATAGGAACTATAAAGTTAAACATCTTCACAGGTTCGTTTAAACTTCGAGATATTGTAGTTACCCCAAAAGACAGCCTTATTGTATTGGAAAAAAACTTGGATGGAAAAGCAATCTCTAACACTTATTTTAAAATTTCAATTTCCGAAATAAAACTATCTGGATTTGATATTATTGACGCCATAAATAATAGGTATGTAAACGCAAATGTTTTTGAAGTTAATTCTCCTAAAGTTGACATCTATCACTACAGCGAAAATCCAGAAATTGAAAAACAACCTCAAGACACCTTAGACTTGAGAACCATTTTTTTAACCAATTATGATAGCTTTAATTTGGACGAACTTTATCTACATGATATACATGCCTCTATACATGTAATAAATGCTCGAAATGATACTTCTAAACTATTTTCTATACACAACCTAGATCAAAAAGTGTATAGTGTAAAAGCAGATAGAAAATCACTTTTTTCTGATAAACTTATTGAGGTGGGTAGTTATAACATAAACTCAAAAAACATTGAGGTTGATCTTGGGCAAAAAGCCACTATCGAGTTATCTTCTCTTCACTTTAATAGCGATGAGAAAGATTTATTAATAAAAAACTTTAGCTTTTTACCAAATTCAAAACCATCTGATTTCCTTCAATCATTGAAGTACAAAAAGGGGTGGGTAAATTTTAAAGCCAAAGAAATTTCTATTTCTAATATTGATATTATTCACTGGTATCAGGCCCAAGAGCTTTTTGCCAATTCCATTAAAGTAATTGAACCACAAATAAATGTATTTAACAAGGTATCTGTACCATTTGATCCAAAAGAAAACAAGCCCATGTTGAGAGAATTGATTCTTGCAATTCCAATACCTGTAAAAATTGAAAGTGCTCGTATTGAAAATGCCAAAATCAACATTGACATTGATGGAAAAACAGCTAAAAATCACGGAAAATTACACTTTCAATCCATGAACATTGAAGCCTCTAATATTACCAATATTCCGGAGCAAATTTCAAAAAATGGTAAAATGACAGCCCATATTAACACCAAGATTAACAAAACAGGAAACATTAATGCATATATAAATATTGATCTTTCAAATAAGCAGGGAGTAACTATGTTTAACGTTCAGGCTAGCAAGATAGAACTTCCTAAATTTAACTCCGTTTTAAAACCCATCCTTAGAATAAGTTTAACGAGCGGTGAAATGGTGTCATTAAAGATTAATAGTACTATTAGTAACAATGGTGCGTTTGGAACCATGGATGCGCATTACACTAAATTGAAACTGCAATTAGAGAGTAAAGATTTAGAAAAGAAACCGGGTTTTTTCAACAATGTGGCTTCCGGAATTGCAAACGGTATTTTAAAAACCGAAAACAACCCGGAAAGCCCGGATTATCACCAAGGAAAATTCCGATTTAAGAGAACCCAACACGATAATTTTTTCAAAATGTTATGGTTAGTAACCATGCATGGTTTAGAAGACTCCATACTAGGAAGCAACAGCAAAGAGGAAAAGCAAAAGCGCAAAAAAGAAAAGAAATCTAAACCAAAAAAAAAGATTTTTAACTTTAAATAGAAATCTGTACCGGACAATGGTCAGACCCCATAACATCATTAAGAATCTCTGATTTTTTAACCCTTGGCATTAACATATCAGACACCAAAAAATAATCTAAACGCCATCCTATATTCTTCTGCCTAGCACCACCTCTGTAGCTCCACCATGAGTACTTTACCTCACTTGGGTTTAATGCCCGAAAAGAATCAATAAAGCCCGCGTTGATATAGTTAGTCATACCATCAATTTCTACCTGCGTATAACCGGCTGATTTATTATAATTTGGTTTAGGTCGGGCTATATCAATTTCCTGATGACAAACATTCATGTCTCCACAAAAAATAACGGGCTTTTTTGCTTCCAATACTTTCAAATAATCTAGCATGTCCTTATCCCATTGTTTTCTGTAATCAAGTCTTTTTAGCCCTTGCCCAGAATTAGGAATGTAGGAATTCACTAAATAAAATTCATCAAACTCAGCCGTTAATGTTCTTCCTTCAGTGTCATGTTGAGCAATTCCTATTCCTTTGGTAACCGAAATAGGTTTTTGTTTTGATAAAATTGCCGTTCCTGAATACCCTTTTTTTTCTGCTTCATTTGCAGTTACATAAAAATCAACATCTTGCAAAACCTCTTCTACTTGATGCACCTGAGCTTTCGTTTCTTGAAAACAAATAATATCCGCATTAAAGTGGTTAATAATATCTACTAAACCTCGTTTAGCTACCGCTCTGATTCCATTTAAATTCCAAGAAACAATTTTCATTTTATCTAAGTTTTAAAGTCATAATTATTTTGCCTTCCATATTGGTTAAAACCAATAATTCATCTGTAAAGTTAACATATAGAGCTTTCCCTGAAAAAGCGCTATAAAACTCCTTTTCAAGCGACATAACTTCTTCACAATACTTAATGGTGGTACTAAAGTTTGAATTGAAATAAAAAGTGTTTTCCATGCTATTATAAGATCCACTAATTACATTACACCCCATATTACCCCTTAAGGTATTATCTGGTAACGCAAATGCCATAGCCGGAACTTTCTCAGTAATAGGTTCAATTTCTCGTCCGTTAAAAGTTTCAATTTCCCAAACTCCTGCTAGCTTTGAATCCTCCTCATACTCTCCACATCCAGATAATCCGCTAATGTCCAATTCTTCATTGTCAGCCATGTTAATATCAACAGTAACTCGGCACGGCCACTCTTTATCCTCCATGGTATCTGCACATTTTTCATAAAAGGCTTGAACTAGAATTTGATTCCCACGACTATCTTTTCCAGAATAACCAATACCTGGGGCATCCATTATTTTAGAACTCTGCACACTGCTAAATGTAAAACCTTTGGGGTTGGCCAAAGAAGTGTACTTAATTTCTGTATCCGTTACAACCACGGTCCAACCGGGTTCATTACCATGAGCTTTTAGAGTTACAGAATACGGTAAGTAAACGTATTCTTCCTTTACCTTTTTTGTGGTTTCCGATACTTTTGCCTTTGGTTTACATCCAATAACGGTAAAAAGCAATACCAAACTTATTATGTTGAAAAATTTCATACCCTTTATTCTAAATAGCTAATTCAACAATTTCTTTTACTTGTTGTGGCCCAATTATTTTGTTTTCGCCTAGTTCGTTCCAACCTCTTTTGGTAAATCGATCAAAAATAGTTTGTGAGGTTCTATCAAAATCACTTGCATTTTCAGAAAGCTTGGTTTTCATACCCATTTTCCAATAAAACTGTTCTGTCATGACTAAAGCTTTTTCTGCCAATTCCTGTGTAGTTCCACCTTCTAATCCCCAAACTCGTTGACCGTATTGGGCTAATTTGTCTTTTTTAGAGATAAACTGATGACGCATTAAGCTTGGTCCAATAATAGCCAAGGTTCTTGCGTGATCAATACCATGAAGAGCGGTTAATTCATGGCCAATCATATGTGTTGCCCAATCTGTTGGCACTCCCTTTTGAATTAGCCCATTTAAAGCCATGGTACACGACCACATAAAGTTTGAGGCTAGTTCATAGTTAGAGGGGTTTTTAACTATTTCTGGACCTATTTCAACCAAAGTACTCAAAATACCTTCGGCTATTCTATCTTGAAGTTTTCCTGAATGGGTTGTTGTCAAATACTGTTCTAACACATGCACGTACGCATCAATAACGCCATTCTGTAATTGTCTTTCAGGGATAGATGCCACAACAGATGGGTCAAGAATTGAAAATTTAGGAAACAATCCTTTTCCACCCATTACTCTTTTTTGTTGGGTGGAAGCCTTAGTAATTACAGCCCCAGAATTCATTTCTGAACCAGTGGCAGGCAAAGTCAAAACAGTTCCAAATGGCATACCATTTAATGTTGGGATACCCTGTTCTAGAATTGCCCAAGGATCCTTTCCTTCAAAATTAGCCGCGCCACTTAAAAACTTAGTACCATCTATAACAGAACCACCACCAACTGCAAGTAAAAAGTCAACATTTTCCTTTTTAATTAACTCCAAGGCCCCCATTAGCACTTCGTATTCCGGATTTGCTGGAATACCACCATATTCAAATACGGTAAAGTCTTTTAGGGCTTCCATTACCTGATCGTATATTCCATTTTTTTTAATACTACCTCCTCCATAAAGAACTAGCACCTTACTTTCAGCAGGAATTTCCTCTTTTATATTATCAATTTGTCCTTTTCCGAAAAGAACTTTTACGGGGTTTTGAAACTCGAAATTTAACATGGGATATTTGATTTGATACAAACTTAATAATTCTTTAATCTAAGACTAAGAACACATACGTAAGAAGTATTAAAATGTCACTTTTATGGCACAAAAAAACCGATGAAAATCGGTTTAATGCTCATTTAAAAAAAATGCTTCCAAAACCATTGGAATCCATTTATCTAGTCGTTCTTCTGTGAAAGCATCCTGATTATCCTCATCTAAAGCTAACCCCATAAAGAAACCATTGCCTTTGTCTGCCTTTGACTCTTCATAATCGTACTCATTCGTAGGCCAATCTACTACTAACTGCCCTCCATTATTGGTAATGATTTTACCCACAATTCCAACCCCATCAATAAAGTAATCTGCATACCCAAATTGATCTCCCAATCCAAATAAAGCTACTTTTTTGCCGGTAAAGTCCATTTTTTGAAGTTCCTCTTCAATTTCATCAAAAGCACTTACCAATTGGCCATCATGCCAAGTAGATAATCCAATAATTATATGATGGTATTCAAGGATTTTGGACGGAGAGCAATCATAGACATCAAAAATATCTACTAATTCTTCTCCAATTTTTTTTTGAATTAAGCCAGATATTACCTCTGTATTTCCGGTATCAGAACCGTAAAACAAACCTATTTTTTTCATCAACTAATTAGATGCTACATCAACAGTAGAGTGAATACCATTTTGAACCGCATAGACCACTAGGCCTGCCGTATTTTTCAACCCAAGTTTACTCATTAAGTTTTTTCTGTGGGTAAGAACCGTGTGAACAGATAAAAACATCTCCTCAGCAATTTCTTTATTACTCAAACCTTTAGCTACAAATTCAATCACCTCTAGTTCTCTTTTAGATAATCTTATTCCGCCACAAGTAAATGTTTTTTGATTGTCTTCTTGGTTCATAACCTCCAAAACCTTTCCACAAAAAAACTTTTCATCCTTGGCTACAGATTCAATACTGTCTTTTATTTCCTTCTTGTCGCAAGAATATAGTAAATGTCCGTCAATATTGTTTTGTATATACTTTAACACACTTACCCTTTCAGGCCTTTCTGTGATACCAATAACCTTAATGTGCGGCATAGTATTCATAATTAATTCCACATCACTTTCTAACATTAAAGTAGATGAGTAATTAATAAATAAAATATCGGGAGACTTATTAATCAGCATGGTAATTAACTCCCCACTGTTTTCAGATTCACCAATAATATTCGCATTTTCATCTTCTTTAAGGATGGATTTCAAACCCTCTCGAATAATTACATTGCTATCGGCTATAAAAATGTTCATTTTATTGCTTATTTAGACTAAATCTTAATAAGGACAAATGTACAGTAAATACCCAATTCAAAAAATAAAAAATCAATGATTCATATCAGTTTTGACGCGCTTATAATAATTGATTAATTTGCAGCAATAAAAATCAACCAACATGTTAAAAAAAGCATTTTCTCTTATCCTAATTATTAGTGCCTTGGGCTACTCTTCTTGTAAGAAAGAGGAAGAAGTGCAACCGCCATCAGAAGTTAATAATCATATTACTTTCAACGCAGATGGTGATTTATTAGAATTAAAGTTTAGTGTACTTCTTCAAGACCCCGTTTTTAACGCTTATTATGTGGATGCTGAATCGATAGACATGCAACGACTTAAAGAAAATGGCAACCCACAGAGGCTAGTTTTTGCTTTAGATAGAATAGACCTTGAAAATACCAATTTGCCAATCACAATTCATTATTCTACCAATTTTAATGAACCCACAGTTTCGGTGACCTACGTTGATGACAGTAATACACCATTTGGTACCAACACCAATAATGGTCAAGATTTTATGGTTACCATTAATGAATATTCTAACAACGTAATAAATTGTTCATTCAATGGCACCTTATACAGCGGAAATCAAACCAATCCTTCGGTAGAAATAACCAACGGAGAGGTTAATTTAGAATTAATGGAATATTAATTGTTTCTATAGTTGTAATACAAAAGAATATTACCAAATATTAATTATTAGCTGTAATTAACCACTACCTTTGGCGGTTCAACTGGAGTAGCTATAGTGTTACTCATAACTTTAAAAGGATGAAGCAGGACACCGCATTTAAAGAAGAAATAATGGATGAAATGGGAGATTCTCATGAGTCATCTTCTTCTGTAACACCAATGAGATCTGATGCCTTTTCGCTCACAGATGGTGAAAAGAAAACAAAAATTGAAGAGCATTTTCATAAAATTATGGAAACTCTTGGATTAGATATGACAGATGACAGTTTAAAAGGTACTCCGCACCGCGTCTCGAAAATGTTTGTCAACGAAATATTCAGTGGTTTGAATCCAAATAACAAACCCAAAATGTCAACATTTAGTAATAAATACAATTACGATAAAATGTTGGTAGAAAAAAATATTTCGGTTAACTCTACATGTGAGCATCATTTTTTGCCAATTGTAGGGAAGGCTCATGTGGCATACATATCTACAGGTAAAGTAATTGGTTTGTCAAAAATGAATCGCATAGTTGATTACTATTCTAGAAGACCTCAAGTACAAGAAAGACTTACTATTCAAATACTAGAAGAATTAAAGGCCGCGTTAAACACCGATTCTGTAGCTGTTATTATTGAGGCGCAGCATTTATGTGTAACTAGTCGAGGAATTACTGACAGAACCAGCACCACCGTAACCGTGCAATACAGCGGGGAGTTTTGTAACGAATCTACCAAATCAGAATTTTTAAATTATATAGGTAATGGAATCAACATCTAGTACATTTCATTTTGAAGACTTAGTAATTAACACAATAGCTAGTAAAAAAGACTTAATTAATAAGGATTCTAGCGTTGATGCCATGCTAAAATTTTTGGTTGAAATAAGAGAAAGTGCACGTAAAAACGAAAATTACGAAGCCTACGACCACATATCGGATGCTTTTGAGAATAAGCTGGGGGTAAAGCTTAAAGAAGAAACTAGAATTGTTGCATCAAAAATGTAACATTAATGACAAACCCATCGTTTATTATTTTCAACATTAACGATAGGTTTGTATTTTCACCACCAAATTATAGGCTACGAATTTCACCAATCAAGTAGTTAATACGCACAAATCAAACGATTGATTTGGTTTATACATTTTTAAAGAATTAAAATGAGATTATCACATTTTTTACTAGCCTCACTTTTATCTGTGGGGCTTTTTTCATGTTCCTCGGATTCTAAACATCAAGTTTCTAAAAGAGAAACAGGAATTGCTGGTCGTGCTGATTATGAATTAAATCGGTTAAAAGATCCAAAAACTGGAGCTATTCCAGACAACATTCGAATGAAAGAATTAGCGTTTGCATCTACTCTTCCTAAATCGAATTCACGAAACAATAAGGTTAGCGATCAAGTTTTTGAACCAATAGGCCCCTATAATGTTGGAGGAAGAACCCGTGCCATTGCTTTTGACGTAACCCTTCCAAACGTGGTTTTAGCTGGAGGTGTTTCAGGAGGTATGTGGCGTAGTACTGACTTTGGCCAATCTTGGTCAAGAGCAACTAATTATGAAGATCAATCTGCTGTTTCATGTGTAATACAAGACGTTAGACCCGGAAAGGAAAATATTTTTTATTATGGATCTGGTGAATCTGTTGGTAATTCTGCGAGTAAAAGTTTTTCTGCCTATTATTACGGCAGCGGAATGTATAAATCAATTGATCATGGAGCTACCTGGACACAAATGCCTTCCACTGCAACGCCAGTTCAAAAAGGCAACCAATGGAGTTACATTTTTAACATCGCTATGGACCCCTCTAACCTTGTAGAGGATGAGCTGTATGCTGCAACTTCTAGAGGAATTCAAAGAAGCGTTGATGGTGGTAACTCTTGGACCCTAGTATTGGGAGGAGCAATCAACGCAGACTGGTCTGAAATTGAAATAACCTCAACTGGTGTATGTTATGCGCATATTAGTTCAGATGGTGCTCAATCTGGGTTTTGGAGATCAGTAGACGGTACAAATTGGGTAAATATTTCTCCCAATGACCTGCCAAGCAACCATGAAAGAACACTTATTGCTTCGGCCCCTAGTAATGAAAATGTGGTGTACTATTATACCGAAACCCCGGGTTCAGGGTTATCTGATGTGTCTTTTTGGAAATATACATACCAAAATGGAAATGGTTCTGGTTCAGGTGGTGTGTGGCAAAACCGAAGCTCTAAACTTCCGCCAGCAAGAGGATACAGTTTAAATACCCAAGGAAATTACTGTATGAGTTTAGCAGTGAAGCCAACCAACGAAAATATGGTGTATTTAGGGGCTACTAACTTGTTTAGATCCTCAAATGGATTTAACACCACATCGGGCATGAGCCAAATTGGAGGGTACGATGCTGATGGTTATAGTAATTTTAATTATTACAGAGATAACCAACATCCAGATCAACAAAGCATAATTTTTAAACCTTCCAATGCAAACCATATGCTGGCTAGTACAGATGGTGGATTACATTTTACCACTAATCCAGAAGCTAGTAAGGTTATTTGGGAAAGTTTTAATAATGGATTTCAAACTACTCAATTTTACGGTTTAGGCATTGATCACGAGGAGGAAAATGAGACTGTAATTTCGGGCTATCAAGATAATGGTAGTTGGGTTACAGTGCATGCCGATACTCTTACTGACTGGACTTTCTCTCAAGGAGGAGACGGAGCTTTTTGTGCCATTGAAGGTGGCTCAAATGTATTGTACGCCTCTTCTCAAAATGGAAATATTAGCCGTCATAAAATTAATCAGAACGGAGAGACTACCTCCATTAAAAGAAATATTAGACCTAACAACACAAGTAATTATTTATTTAATCATCCCTTCATTTTAGATCCGTCTGATAATAACAAAATGTACCTTCCAGAAGGAGGAAACATATGGAGAAACAGCAATTTAAGTGCCCTTGATAACAACCAAGAGCTTTGGACAAATATTGGATCTGTTTCCGGAACAATTACGGCTATTAACGCTTCTAAAAGCACGCCAGGAGTTGTTTACGTTGGGACCTCCGGTAAAAACATATATAAGGTAATTGATAATGGAGGCCCTAACGCTACCATTACTAACATTACCACCGGTATAACGAACGGATCTTATACTTCTAATATTGAAGTAGACCCTGAAAACGCGAATAATGTTTTAGTGGTGTACTCCAACTATAATGTCATTAGTATGTGGAGTTCTACAGACGGAGGAGCTACTTGGTCTAATGTAGAAGGAAATTTAAAAGGAGAATCCGAGCCAGGCACTCCCCCTAGCCTTTCATATATTGGAGACGGGCCATCATTTAGATGGGCAAAGTTTATTAAAACTCAAAACGGAGATGCTGTATTATTAGGAACTTCTATTGGACTGTTTGCGACTAACACGCTGGATGGAGAAAATACAGAATGGATTCAACAAGCACCTGATGTAATTGGTAACATTGTAATTGAGCAAATTGATTACCGTGAAAGCGATGGTTTTTGTGTGGTAGGAACCCACGGTGCAGGAGCTTTCAAAACTTATTTTTCAAATAATTGGGACATCACTGCTATTGAAACAATTGATGCCGAAGAATTAAAAATAAATATTTATCCAAATCCAGTAGTATCAACAGCTACTTTAAGCTTTGAGAATCCTGGTAATGAGAAAGTGCAGGTTAGAGTTTTAAATGGCGCAGGACAAGTTTTACACTCCCATTATTTAACCACTAGCAACGGCCAAAATCAAACGGAAATAAACGTTAGTGAGTACACCCAAGGAATTTATTATATTACCCTTTATACCAATCAGGGTAACTTTACAAAGACGTTTATTAAACAATAAGGATAATATTCATTCTAAAAAAAGAGGCTAGTATATACTAGCCTCTTTTTTTGTTTTTAATCCTAAGACCTAATTTACCCACCATTCTTTTTGATATTTTGGGTTATCTAGCGCTTTAATTTCTATTTGCCCTCCAATTTTAGGGGTTATTATGGGAATTCCGAGTTCTTCTGCTTTCACTTTTATTCGTATCACCGGGTCTGTCCAAGAATGCATGGCTAAAGTAAAAGCACCCCAATGAATAGGCATGATAAACATAGCTTTTAAATCTAAGCCAGCTTGTGCAGATTGCTCAGGCATCATATGAATTTGGCTCCACTTTTCATTATATTGACCACATTCTATTAAGGCTAAATCAAAAGGTCCAAACTTTTCTCCAATTTTCTTAAAGTGCGGACCGTAACCACCATCTCCACTAAAAAATAGATTTTCATTTTTTCCTTTAATTACCCAAGAGCCCCAAAGTGTAGTGTTTCTATCTGTTAACCCTCGGCCTGAGAAATGCCTTGACGGTGTAAATGAAAACTCCATATTATCTAACCTATTGGTTTCCCACCAATTCATTTCGGTAATCTGACTTTCATTTATTCCCCATTCCATAAAATGAGCTCCCACCCCTAGGGGTACAAAAAACATATTGGTTTTACTTTTCAGTTTCTGAATAGAACCATAATCTAAATGGTCATAATGATCATGAGAAATAACCACTGCATCAATCATAGGTAAGTCTTCCACCTCAATGGGTAAATTCGAAAAATACCGCTTTTGCCCAAGGTACGGACTTGGAGCTGGCACCTCGCCAAACATGGGATCTAGTAAAATATTCTTTCCATCCATTTGTAATAAAAATGCCGAATGACCAAACCATATTAGTTTACTACTATTATTTGCTTTTAATTCTTGAGTAGCTACTTTTAATACTGGAATTTCAAAACCAGGTCTAAGGTTAGGCTTTCCATTAATAAGGTCGCTTATCAAGTCTATCATATCCGAAAAACTAATATCTAAGGTGGTTAATTGATCATTAACAAAAACCTCTCCATCAAAGTGCCCTGATTTTTTATACGTTTCCATCTTATTTTGCGAAGGCACACCTCCAAATTCGGGGCTTGTATTAATAAATACGAGTCCTGCAACAAGACCTAATAATAGCAATATTCCAATAACCTTAAAAAAGGTTATCAATGCTTTTTTTACCAATTTCATTTCTTTCTATTATTTTATATATCAGCAATCATGGCAAGATTGTTTGAAAGAGTTAAGAAAACTGTAAGGGGGGCAATTATTTATACGTACTTAAAAAGTTCATCCAACTCGAACACGGTACTTCGCAAATTTGAGTTTTTTGACAAATTAATCATGGCTTTAGCAACCTGTAAGCCTGTAATACCTTTGTATTTTTTCATGCCAGGTAGAACACTTAAAATGGGTAAAATTTTCGCGTATATTTTCTCTCCAAATCTTGGTTCCTTTCTTTCTCCTAATAACAAACTTGGCCTTACAATTACCAATTTATTAAAGCCCAATTTTGCTACCGATTCCTCTAACTGCCCTTTTATTTTGGGGTAAAAAAATATGGACTGAGAATTGGCACCAGTAGATGACACCAAGACCAATTCATCAAATCCATTCTCTTTAGCTGTTTTAGCCATTTCAAATTGGAAAGTATAATCAATCTTATATTGCACCGATTTACTTCCTGCTGTTTTCAAGGTTGTTCCCATACAAGAGAACAATACATCTCCCTTTACATCGGAATTGAAACTTTCAAAATCTTCAAAATCAACAATAAATTCCAAAAAATTGGATGCTTTTATTCCTGTAGAATTCCGTACAAAAACTTTCACCAAATCAAATGCATCATCTCGTAAAAGTTGATTAACCAAATTTGAACCTACCAACCCTGTGGCTCCAATAATAACAGCTGTTTTACTCATTAAATGGTGCTCTTTAGATTACAAAAAATCAACTCTACCTGAGTCTAGATTATAATAAGCAGGAATAATTTTTAGCTCGCCTTTTTCAACAGCTCCTTTAATTATTGCTGATCTTTCTTGTAAATCTTGTGCGTTTAGTTCTGCATTAGTTTTCACTACATCATCTACCTGGGCATTTTCTGTATTTGCTGCAATAGCTGGGGCTATATGCGCTAATAAATGATTTAAATTGTGTCCGTTGCTTCCTCCAGCCATTGCCGCTGTAACAGCACCACAGCTTTGGTGCCCCAATACAACAATCACTTTACATCCTATATGTGCCACCGCATATTCTATACTAGCTATAGATGAAGTATTCGCTACGTTGCCCGCCACACGTACGGTAAAAATTTCGCCTAAACCAGCATCAAATGTTAGTTCTGGCACTACTCTACTGTCAGCGCAGCTTAGCAAAATGGCATACGGGTTTTGACCTCCAGTTAATTCTCCCCTTCGGTTAGAATTTTGAAGTTTTCCTTCTAGTTTGTCATTCACAAACCTATCATTTCCTTCTTTTAGCCTAGATTCTATTTGCTCTATATTCATATCTTAATATTTGGGATAAAGTTACAACACGGGTTTAAAAATCAAACAGTGTGACCTTTTGAATTCCATTTTTTTTATAGTACAAATTTGAATATTATTTAGCCAAAGGGTTAACACTAAAAATTGAAATCATAACACATAACGATGAATGAATGTGGTAAGATCCCAAAGAGAGACTAACTAATTTCTATTCAGAAACCCTTCTGGTTCCCAAATTAAACGTACAAAAGAACTAAATCTTTCATTTTCACGTTCAACAGGAATACCAAACAATAAACCCACCAAAAAATTATGAGCAATAGCTACTCGCATTTGCGGGCGAATAGTCATGTCAAAATCGCTACCCACATATTGTTGGTTGAACTCTATTCCAATAAAATTATTCGTTCCAGATATCATATAATGGGTACTAAAGTTTAATTCATAAGAGTTATGCCAATTTTTGGTATCCAAATTTTGGTGAAAAACGGGTCCGGTGTATATCAAGGTATGAAAATTTGTCCCCCATCTTTTAGCTGCAATCAAAAAAGGGGTTAAAAACATTACCTACAAAAAGAGGATTTCCAAAATTTTCAAAGTCATTAAATTCAAATTCGTGAATGTAGCCAAGGGCCATTGATGTTGATGATTTTTCATCGACCAAAAAACTCCATTGGGTTCCCAGTTTTAAACTTTCCATTTTACTGGATGGAACGGAATCTTTAGATATGTTAGTTTGAGGTGAATAAACCAAAAACGGCAATTCAATCTCAAACCCGAGCCTATCTATTGGAGCAAATTCATACTCAACTAAAGCCTCATAGGTGTCGAAGGTTAAGTTATCCGTAAGACCCATGCCTAAATTCCATTCTTTTTCGCCCTTACGCGCTCCTAAATCTCTTATCAAATCAATATACAAGGGCTCTGCATGCAGTATTTTAACCTTACCATTTTCGTCTTGATATTCTTCAATAAACAAACTATCTGATTCTTTATTGGGTGAGGAACCT
>JBMYWA010000052.1:0-16872 GCA_049606935.1 Salibacteraceae bacterium | reverse complement strand
TCTGACTCATAATCAGAGGGTCACAGGTTCGAGCCCTGTTGGGCCCACAGTTTTAAAGCCTCTTTCAGATTAATGGAAGAGGCTTTTTAATTCAAAAAATATCCTATGAATTTTTCCAATTTAGAATCCGTAATATTTGATTTAGGAGGTGTTTTACTTAATCTAGATTACCATTTGACCATAGAGGCATTTGAAGGTTTAGGAATAAAAAATGCTCAATATTTATTCTCTCAAAAATCTCAGAATCAAATTTTTGATGATTTTGAAACTGGAAAAATTTCGGCTATGAAGTTTAGAAACGAGCTAAGAAAGCTAATCTCTAATCCTGTTACTGACCAACAAATTGATGATGCTTGGAACGCAATGTTGCTTGATTTTCCCAAAAATCGTTTTCAATTTTTAGAAAAGGTATCTAAATCTTACCGCATTTTTTTACTGAGTAATACCAATGAAATTCATATGCATTGGTTCAAAAGCTACGTAAATGCTCGTTTTGGTAAGAATCGATTTTTTGATTTATTTGAAGTGGCTTACTTGTCAAATGAAGTGGGAATGAGAAAGCCACATCTCGAAATTTTTGATTACGTAGTTCAAGCAAATGGATTAAACCCCAAAACCACCTTATTTATTGATGACTCCCCTCAACACCTAGTTGGTGCTAAGCAAGCTGATCTACAAGTCATTTGGTTAGAGAAAGGAATGGAAACCACTAAAATTCTGAGTAATTTGTTACACTAGTTAATTAACCCTTTCCTGACATAACTCAACCAATAATCCGTTAGCCGATTTTGGATGAATAAAAACTACCAATTTGTTATCTGCTCCTTGTTTGGGTTGGTCATTAATGAAAATAAAACCTTCGCCTTTCAATCTCTCTATCTCCTCATAAATATCCTCTACATCAAAAGCAATATGATGAATTCCTTCTCTGCTTTTTTCTAAGTATTTGTGAATAGCACTTGTTTCTTTTGTAGCTTCTAGTAGTTCAATTTTAGATTCTCCAATTTGAAAAAATGACGTACTTACCGCTTCACTCTCAACTGTTTCTTGTTTATAGGATGTTTTGCCTAGAAGTTTTGCAAAGGTTTCGTTGGCTTTTTTAATGTCTTTTACTGCAATTCCTAAATGCTCAATTTTTCTCATTATTATTTCTTTCTTTATAAAACCTAATATATCTATTAATATCGAATTCCTTTGGCCATTTATGAGAATCTATTCCCTTAATAAACTCTTTTATTAGCCAAGGAGCCATAATCACCCCCTTAGAACCTAAACCATTAACTGTTAGCAAATTGTTGTGCTCAGGATGAACTCCAATATAGGGATGCCTATCACGAGCAGCTGGTCTTAAACCAGCAGTGTGATTCGTAATTTCATAAGGTACGTTAATGAACCTATTAAGCTTTTCAAGTAGTTCATTTTTCCCTTGTTCTGTAGGAATTTCATCTACATTCCGCCAATCATGGGTAGCACCTACTTTAAAATAACCATTACCCCTTGGAAGCAAAAACACCCCTCTATTAATCATTCTATCTAGTTGCAGTTTAGGGGCATAAATTTCAAGAACCTCTCCTTTAAATTTTTGCATAGGAAGCCAATCAAACCAAGGGTTCTGAGAAACTCCAACTCCCTCGCAAAAAACAACCTTTTTTGATTCAACCCCTTCATAAACACAGCAATTTTCAAGTACTTGTAGCTTGTCATATTGAAAGAATTCTTCCATAAGAGAGTTTGTTTTTTTCAAATGGTCTTTCCAGGTATCGATAAGTAAGGGTAGATTAATTACTCCAGATTGTAATACTTGGCCTGCCCCAAAAGGGTTTTTTATTCCTTCATTGAAGTTTTCTTTAACAACAACGTCAGACATGAATGGCCTATTTGTTTCCTTTGCACATTGTATTTGCCAGTTATTGTATTCTTCAAAATCAGTAAGTATTTTCAGAAACGAGGTCGGTTTATAAAATGAAATTCCTAACTGCTCTTCTACATGCGTATAATAAGTAATCATTTCGGGGATTAAAAAATGGGCAAATTCTGCCTTTTTTAATTTTCTATAAGCAACAGGGTTAAAAACTCCGGCAGCAATTCTAGATGCCGAATTGCTTTTTTTAATATCAAAAACTTTGACGTTATAACCTTTATTGATTAATTGATGGCTTAAAATTGTACCCGCAATTCCTTGACCAACAATAAAAAAATCAACCTTTTTCATTCTGCAAAATTACATGATATACTTCTATATTTTTAAATCTTTTACCGGTAAAGACATGTTTGAATTTATTAGTTTTTTAAACCGCTCAAACCATACTAACACCCTGTAAACATGTAGTATTTTTATTAAGTAAATTATTTTTTCAAAACCCACGGTGCTTATTATCAGTTGATAGTATATAATATTAAATTCCAATTTTTTGTATTCTAAATTTCAATGAACTACATTCGTGACCACTCATTTTATTTTGAAATAAGACAACTTGGTGTTGTTGATATTCGTCCGTTTAGTCTAAAAGACATAATTATGAAAACATTTTTACGCTCATTTTTTATTCTAGGAATCCTTTTTATTGGCTCGTTTGGTACATTAAAAGCTTCTCACATTTCAGGGGGAGACATTACCTATACATGTGTTGGTCAAGATTCCTTTATGATTACCTTAAATTTATTCCGGGATTGTGATGGTATTAGCGCACCAGCCAGTGCTACAGTTGACTTTTCTAGCACATGTGGAGGAAGTGCCACAGCGTTGCTAACTAAACAACCTGGCTTTGAAATTTCTCAGTTATGTCCAACTCAAATTCCAAATTCCACATGTAATGGCGGGAATTGGCCTGGTATGGAACAACATACATACACAGGTATTGTTGTATTATCTCCACCTTGTAATTCTTGGACTATGAGTTGGGATGCTTGTTGTAGAAATCAATTAATTGATAATTTAACAAACCCTAATACCTTAAGTACATATTTATATTCTACAATGTACTCTGGGGTAGATTCTTGTAACAATTCGCCTACGTTTACTTCTTTACCTATTCCTTATGTATGTATGAACCAAGTAGTAAATTACAACTTTGGCGTAGTAGAGCCTGATGGTGATAGTATTGTTTACTTCATGTCACCTGGTTATGAAGATGCCGCTAATTTAGTTCCTTACGCCACTCCTTATACTTTTAACCAACCTCTTCCTGGAGCAAACGCGGTTCTAAACCCATTTAATGGTCAACTTACATTTACACCAACTGCAACTGGGGTTTTTGTAATTGTGGTAAGAATTGAGGAGTATGATATTAATACAGGTGTTATTAAGAGTACAAGTATTAGAGATGTACAGGTGGTAGTCCAAAATTGTTCTAACCTACAACCCACAATTGATTCTCCGGGAATTTATAATTTCTCTGGGTCAGGTACTCAAATTGATTCCAACTCTGTGGAGGTATGTGTTGGGGATAGTTTTAGTTTTGATGTAAGTATTTCTGATCCAGATACTGCTCAAACCTTAGATCTATTTCACAATATATATTCAGCTCTAGACAGTTCAGCTACCGTAACAATCACCAATGGGAATCCAGCCACACTACATGTAGCTTGGACCGCGCCAGCATACTCTCCATCATTTACTTCCTTTACTATCACAGGAATTGATGATGCCTGTCCGGTAGTAGGTATTGTCTCTGCGGTATTTAATGTTTATATCAATCCAAGTACATACGCAGGGCCTGATAAAGATATTTGTGAAGGTACTCAATGGGTAGATTTACCTGTTGTAGGTGGAACAAGTTTTATTTGGACATCCATAAGCGGTTCCTTTATAGACACAATACCAACTTCACCTGGCTTCAATATGACTTGTAGGCAATGTGATAACCCAAGTGTATCACCTCAACAAACTACAACTTACGTAGTGGTTTCTAACCTTGCTGGAGGTTGTAAAAACATTGATACCGTAACCGTTGTGGTAAATCCGAACTTTAATATCACAATGCCAAATGACACTATTATTTGCCCTATTGATAGCATAAACTTGTTTGTAAATAGTGATCAACCAACTTTCAATTACAATTACAATTGGGCACCTTCTGCAACTTTAACAAACGACACAATTTTTAATCCAACCGGATTTCCTACGGATCCGACTAATTATAGGGTTACCGTAGAGGTTCCAGGGGGATGTACCAAAACTGGTAATGTATTCGTAGATTTATCTCCTCCTTTTCCTGCAGGTATTTCAATTATGGGTGATACCACAATTTGTCTAGGAGATAGTACAATGTTAACTGCTAGTTTAGGTGATGTTGCTCCTTCTAGTTGTGGCCTATCTAGCACCCCTTGTATTGGAAATATTAGTGTAGGAACAATTGGAACGGGTACTCAGAATACCACCGGAACAAGTTGGCCTGCACCATACGGTAGATTTTATTGGGGTGTGAAGCATCAATTCTTATTTACCGCGGCCGAATTATACGCAATGGGTATGGCAACCGGAGGGAAAATAACTTCTCTAGCATTTGATGTGACTCAGGTAGGAACAAACAATACCATGAACAATCTAGAAATTAAAATGGGTTGTACAAGTGTTTCCGATTTATCTGGCGGTTGGGAGACAGGATTAGTTACCGTATTACCAGCAGCAAATTACACTCCAATTGCTGGATGGAATACGCATCAATTTACAAATGCATATGATTGGGATGGTGTTTCTAATGTAGTCGTTGAAATGTGTAGTAATAACTCTGATTATTCTTCGGCATCCTCTTCATTAACTTCTTATACACCTACCACTAACGTTAGCGTTAGATATTATAGAGCTGATAATGCCAACGTATGTGCTAGTACTAATACAACAGGAACTAGTTCTGACAGACCAAATGTTCAATTTGAGTTTTGTACTGGAGCAGATCCTCTAGGTTATACATACAGTTGGATTCCGAGTACTAACATGGATAGTTCTAATATTCAAACTCCTTTGGTTTACCCAAATACTACTACTACCTATAATGTAGTAGTTCAGGATTCATTTGGTACTTGTTCTGATACTGTATCTCATCTTCTAACTTTAGTCACTGAATTTGATGCTGGTTTTAACATTCCAGACACCGTATGCTTTAACGGAGGAATTGTAACTGCAACTCCAATGATTGGAGGAGGGTTATTTACAGGTACAGGAATTGTAGATGATACTTTAGGGCTTTTTGACCCATCTATAGCAGGAATTGGTACGTTCCCTATTAATTATTGGGTAGCTTCACCAACCGGAAATTGTGTAAATGATTCAACTATTAATATTACTGTTATTCCTTCAACAGATCCTTCATTTATTACCAAAGAATTTTGTGAATTCTCATCCGCAGATACTTTAATTCCTGTCAATCCGGGAGGTACTTGGTCTGGAATTGGAATGCAAGATCCCTATTCTGGAATTTTTAACCCAACAGGGTTAATACCAGGCGACTATCCAGTTACTTATACATTAACAGATCCATGTGTAATTGACACCACTATTATGGTAAGAATTGTAGAACCATATTCTTACAGTTTTAATAGTAACTTTTTTGAAATTTGTGAAGGATCAACTGGTGACTTAAATACCAACTATACATTATCAAATAATCCGCTTCAAGGGGCTGGGCCAATTTTAACTACTTGGAGCGATAATAATGGTTACGTGGACACTGCTGGAATTTTTGACGCCACCAACGTTGCTCCTGGTGATTATATCGTAGTTCTCTCGGTTACCGGAATGGATGGAACCTGTGGATTAACGGATTCTATGACTGTAAGGGTAAGACCTGTTGATTACGCCACACCTGTTGGAGACCTAGCATATTGTTCGGACATGACTCAGGCAAGAATTTTTGTAACTCCTTGGTTATTTGGTGCGGGTGTAACCTTTACTCAAACACCAATAGCTCCATTACCAGCCACCGACACATTAATTATTTATCCATACGGTCAGAACGGAGAATTTAATGCTCAAGCCAGAGGTATTGGACAATGGGAATTTATAACAACCTACGAAAACGTTTATGGTTGTGTAGGTATGGTAACTGATACCATCCATATTTTAGACACTCCAGAAAAGCCTGTATTGGATAATGTTACTTTCTGTGAAGGCGATGACATTATTCTATCTGCTCAAGGAGCCAACCAAGACAGTTTATATTGGTATGGAAATTTCCAACTAACAGACACTATTGGAATTGGAAATAATCTATACTATAACGTTGCGCCTGATCCTGCGAATGGAGATATTTATGTTTGGGTTACTCAAAACAACTGGGCTTGTGTATCACCTAAACAGGAATATAAATTACCAATTATGGAAGCTCCAATTGCAGCCTTTAATATGGACTTCAAAGACACTAATGATGCTCAACTAGTTGATGTTCCTCATACTAGTTCACCAATTTTTGGATTTACTCCATTCTTAGTCAACTTTAAGGCATTAAATACAACATCTTCGGATACCATTTTATGGTACCATCACGCAGAAAAACAACCGCGAATTAATTCGGAATCAAATTTCACTAATAGTGCAAATGTTTCTTGGAATTATTTTGAACCTAATATGGACAAGGATAAACAACTTATTAGTGGTGCAATTGCTTATAAAAATGAATTGGTGGTCATTAACGAGTTTGGTTGTTCAGATACAACTGATGTAGATATTTACAGTATTGCTTCGGAGCAATTCTATAATGTATTTACACCTAACGATGATGGTAAAAACGACATTTTCTATGTACCCGTATTTGGTTTAACCGATTACAAGGTTGAAATTTTTAATAGATGGGGTAAAAAAGTTTACGAATGGAACGATCCAGCAGCCGGTTGGAGTGGTGAAGACCAACCAGATGGTGTGTACTATTACGTGGTTACTGGTATTAACAATGATTCCGAAAAATCAGAGTATAAAAAACAAGGTTCTGTTACTCTTACTGGATCTGGTAAATAATCTAATTTACACTATTAAAAATCCCATTTCAGCTTGAAATGGGATTTTTTTTTGCCTAAAAAATTGTGTGAATACACAAAACCCAAAAACTAATCAACTAATATTTTATTGTAAAACAAGCTTTTACCCTCCCTTGTTAATAATAGTTTTAAATTATTAAGCATTTGATTACATTCGCAGCAATAAATTTTGGCGACATGAGCAACTTTAAAATGGGTATTATCGTCAAGGACTTATAAAATCAGGAAAAATGAGAATATTTTACAAATCACTAATTGTTTTAACCCTTTTATTTATTGGGTTTACTCAAGATTCAAAAGCATCGCATATCTCTGGTGGAGATATCAGTTATGAATGCATTGGACAAGATTCATTTCTAATCACCCTAAACCTTTTCAGAGATTGTGACGGAGTTGGATTAGGAACCACTCAAAATGTAAATTTCACAAGCACATGTGGTGGAACGGCAAATGCTCAATTAGTTCAAACAGTTAGTAATGAAATCTCTCAGTTATGCCCAAATCAAATACCAAACTCTACTTGTAACGGAGGGAACTGGCCTGGTATGGAACAATATGTTTATACTGGAATTGTTGTTCTTTCTCCTCCTTGTAATAGCTGGACAATGAGTTGGAGCTCATGTTGTAGAAATCAACAAATTTCAAATTTAACCGCTCCGCAAGGTTTAAATACCTACCTTTATACAACCATGTATTCTGGTGTAGACTCATGTAATACCTCACCCACATTTACATCACTACCTATACCATACGTATGTATGAACCAAGTGGTAAATTACAATTTTGGTGTGGTTGAACCTGATGGAGATAGTATAGTATACTTTATGTCTCCTGGATTTGAGAATGCTACTAACCTTGTACCTTATGCAACTCCATATACTTTTAACCAGCCTTTACCTGGGGCAAATGCAGTGTTAAACGCCTTTAATGGACAATTAACCTTTACACCTACCCAAACCGGTGTTTATGTTATTGTTGTAAGAATTGAGGAATACGATAGGGCCACTGGCGTTATTAAGGGTACAAGTATTCGAGACATTCAAGTGGTTGTACAAAATTGTTCAAACGACCAACCAAGTATTGACTCTCCAGGAATCTACAATTTTTCTGGATCCGGTACCCAAGTAGATTCTAACACCATTGATGTTTGTATTGGGGATAGTTTTAGTTTCGACATCTCGTTTAGTGATCCCGATACACAACAAACTCTATCCTTATTCCATAATATTTACACTGCTTTAGATAGTACTGCACAAATCACAATTACCGGAACAAATCCTGCTGTGATGAACATAAAATGGATTGCGCAACCTGGCTCACCACCTTTTACGTCTTTTATGGTTACGGCAATTGATGACGCTTGTCCTGTAGTTGGTTTAGTATCAGCGGTATTTAATGTTAATATTTTTCCGAGTACATACGCAGGGCCTGATGAATCTATTTGTGAAGGAACGCAATGGAAACAATTAAATGTTACAGGTGGAAATCAGTTTACTTGGTTTGTTATTAGTGGTTCTCCTATTGATACCATCCCAACCTCACCTAATTTTAACATGACGTGTTGGCATTGTGATAATCCAAGTGTATCTCCTCAAATTACGACAACTTATGGGGTGATTTCCAATTTGGTGAGCAATTGTAAAAGTATTGATACGGTAACGGTT
This sequence comes from Salibacteraceae bacterium, assembly GCA_049606935.1. Classification (GTDB taxonomy): domain Bacteria; phylum Bacteroidota; class Bacteroidia; order Flavobacteriales_G; family Salibacteraceae; genus CAJXZP01. The sequence goes on along the minus strand of JBMYWA010000052.1, from coordinate 8,236 downwards.
ACAGTTAATCCAAACTTTAACCTAATTATGCCAAATGACACATTAATTTGCCCAATTGATAGTATTATGTTACCGGTTCAAACAAGTGAACCAACTTTCACATACACCTATCAATGGTCTCCTAGTCAATATATGAATTTCGATACCATTTCAAATCCAACAGTATTGCCATTAGCACCAACTAACTTCAGGGTAACAATGACAGCTAATGGTGGATGTGAGAAACAAGGTAGTGTTTTTGTAAATTTAGCGCCTGCATTTCCACCAAACGTTGAGATTTTTGGCGACACTGTAATTTGTATTGGAGATAGCGCTGATTTAGAAGTAGTGCTAGGTGAAGTACCTAGTCCCTTCTGTGGCCTTTCAACTTCTCCTTGTGTTGGTAACAATTTATCTGGGATAATCGGAAACGGTAACCTTACCAATGTGCAATGGGATGGATACGCTCCTTATAAAGGCAATTCAAAAAGTTCTAGGAATCAATATCTATTCCTCGCTTCTGAATTATATGCCATGGGAATGACTTCTGGTAAAATCAACGGAGTAAGTTTTGAGAACTTGCTTATTGGAACAGTCACTTCATTTGAGAATTTTCAAGTAAAAATGGGCTGTACCAGTGTGACTGACCTAACCGGAGGATTTGAAACCGGTCTTCACACCGTATTACCTGCTTACACGCACAATGCAACTACTGGTTGGAATACGCATTCATTTGCTACAGACTACGATTGGGATGGAGTTTCTAATATTGTTGTAGAAATTTGTTTTGCAAATCCATCCAGCGTATTTAACGGAACAGTATCAACTAAATACACTGATTTCGGTTTTGCATGTACACGTTCTTCTAACAATACGGTTAATGATGTATGTACTATTTCCACATTCTCAAACACCTCTACCAGAAGACCTAATATAAAATTTGATTTTTGTACTGGGGCAAATCCAAATGGATTTACATATGCTTGGAGTCCTAATTACAATATTGATAGTTTAAATAACAATTCAGCAACAGTTTATCCTGCTACGGCAACAACCTATTCTGTAGTTGTTCAAGACAGTTTTGGAAGTTGTAGCGATACAGTTCAACACTTTATTAATGTGGTAAATCAATTTGACGCAGGATTTTCTTTAATTGATACTGCATGTATTAATGGAGGTTTACAAATAGCTTCTCCAAATGTTGGAGGAGGAGTTTTCTCTGGAACAGGTATTGTTGATAGTATTAATGGGGTATTTGATCCAACAGTTTCTGGAATTGGTCCATTTTCAATTAATTATGAGGTTTCCTCATTAAATGGAGGTTGTTTAAGCGATTCTAACGGTACAATAACCGTAATTGGACTACCGGATGCTACTTTTACCGCTAAAGACTTTTGCGTAGGTTCTAGTCCTGATACCTTGGTTCCAAATATACCAGGCGGAAAGTGGACAGGTTCTGCAATTACGGATACCACCTACGGGATTTTTGATCCTCAGGGAAAACCTGCAGGTTCTTACCAAGTCATTTACACGCTAAATGATCCTTGTTTCAATGCAGATACGCAAATGATTAAAATTGTTGAACCATTCACATTTACCTGGACTAGTCCACTTGTAAACGTATGTGAAGGGAGCACCATTGATTTAAATAATAATTATAATCTATCTAGCAATCCACTTCAAGGGTCTGGACCGGTTATTTCAATTTGGTCGGACGCAAATGGCTACGTGGACACAAGTGGTGTTTTTGACGCTACTAATGTAGCTCTTGGAGATTATGTAGTTACTCTTGCTATTATGGGACCTGATAGTACGTGTGGACAAACTCAAACAATGACTGTTAGGGTAAGACCAATTGAATATACTAGTCCATCAGGTGATTTAGCTTTCTGTTCAGATGACAATCAAGCAAGAATTTTTATTAGTCCATGGTTATTTGGAGCTGGTGTTACTTTTACTCAAACACCAATTGCACCTTTAGCAGCAACAGACACTTTAAACATTCACCCTTATGGACAAAATGGTGAGTTTGATGCCACAATTCATGGAATTGGAGAATGGGAATTTGAAGTTACACTTGTTAACCAATATGGTTGTGTAGGTGTGACCACGGATACAATCTATGTACTAGATACACCAGCCAAACCAATATTAGATGAAGCTGTATACTGTGAAGGCGATGAAATTTGGTTATCTGCTACTGGAGTGAATGAAGATAGTATTTATTGGTATAGCACCTTCTTATTAGATGACACCATTGGAATAGGAAATCCTCAGTATTATAATACTGCCCCAGATCCATCTACAATACCAAACGGTATGTACGTTTGGGTAACTGAAAATAATTGGGCTTGTGTGTCACCGAAACAAGAATACCGATTACCAATTTACCCATCTCCAGTTGCTGATTACAATATCACTTATGAAGATACTAATGAAGTAATGAAAATTGATGAACCGCATTATAATTCTCCTATATATGGATTTACGCCATTTTTGGTAAATTTCAATGCTATTAACGCGAATCCTACCGATACAATAAAGTGGTTCCATAATTGGGAAAATTATCCAGATGTAAATGCAATGAATCCTAATTACACCAATAGTCCTTCGGTATCATTTAAATATGAAACTCCGAATTTGGATAAAGATGGTCAATTAATTGATGGAGCTCAAGTATATATTAACCAACTTATTATTACCAATGAGTGGGGTTGTGCCGATACAAGTTCAACTGAAATTTACAGTATTGCATCAGAGCAATTTTACAATGTATTTACACCAAATGGTGATGGACAAAATGATATCTTTTACGTGCCAGTATTTGGATTAGAAGATTATAAGGTCCAAATTTTCAACAGATGGGGTAAACTAGTTTATGAATGGGAAGACCCATCTACTGGTTGGGCTGGTGAAGACCAACCAGATGGCGTATACTTTTATGTTGTTACGGGTACCAAACCAGATGCTGACAGAACTGAGTACAAACAACAGGGCACTGTTACATTAACAGGGTCTGGTAAATAGGTTACTTTAAATAAAACTTCAAACCCGGTAATTTTATAAGTTACCGGGTTTTTTTATGGGAAAAATGAGCGTAAAAAAAGCCGTGAATAATCACAGCTCATATTAATATTATTCTTATTAAAATATAGGTATTCCCAATACAATTAAAAGTAAAAAAGTAGCGACAAATAGGATAAATATTTTTAAGACAAACCGAAACACACTAAAGTCTTCTTTTTCATTTTCCAATTTAATGGATGATATATTTTTCATAGATAACTGGTTGGCGATTAGTAAATTCAAATATACCACCCGCACACCTGGCTCACTATCATTCAAAATCTATTCTCTTTAATAGGAGGTTCATTTTACAAGGTCCAACGTAAACAAATAACACCTTTATTTTCTGCATCATCTTGAACCCAAACCGCACCTCCTCGTTCAACAATTAGGTTCTTTGCCATATGAATTTTAAATTCCAAAAAGTTCATATTTACAAGGTCCTTTTTAGAGATCTCTACCAGTGCATTTAAAAATGAATCACTTAACCCAATGAGTTTTATTTCACAAATTGCCCCGCTTTCATAGGCCGAAACTTTAATGTTTTTATCTTTTACAGTGTTCACCAATTCAAAGTAGGGAGAAATTACATTTTTTAATAAAACAACATTAGTTTTAATAGAAGGCATATCCTCTACCTGCTCAAAAATAGATTCATCGGCAATTGAAGTTGATAAAATTATTTCGGAAATTAATTGCGATAAGTAAACCTCAGATTGCAATTCAGATTTAAACCCTCCTTTAGCCTTGTTAAAATAATCACCAACCATAGAGTTTAGCTGGGCAATAGCAGAAGACAAGGGTGTCCAACTAGAGTTTTGACTAATATTAGTCTGATTTTCAATAATTTCCTTCTGCAATTTAACAACCTTCAAATATCCCTCTAAATCGCTTGCTGCATTTAAATATATTAAGCTTTTATCGCGCCTCAAAGCTTCAATTTGAGTTATTGATTCCTCCACACTATCTTGTAATTTAAAGACCTGGGCATTTTTGGTTTTAAGCTTGAGCTCTATATCATTTTTTGCTTTTAGCAAGTCTTGCTCCTTTTTGTTACGTTCAATTAATTCTGAGTTGTAGGCATTAAATTGTGCTTCACTAGTGGTAAAGCTTTTCTTGATAGGTTTCAAAATTCCAAAAAACACAATAATGGCTAAAAACAAAAGAATAAATACTAGATAGAAATTTAAATACAAACCTTCTAAAGCTGAATTTTGAGCTTCATTATTAACCACAATTCGGAGGTCGGCTAAAGCAATTTCATAGGAGTGTAATAAAGCATTTAATTGAGTTTTAAAAACCACTTTATTTTCATCTACCCCCTTATTACCTTCGGCAATTAGTTCAGATATATTAATAAAATTGGCATGATTTCGTTTCAAATCCTTCTGTAACTGAATAATTTCTACGGGGTTGGTAATGAAAAGACCATCAATAGATAGTTTAATCTTAGAATAAAATTGATCCAGATGAGCTAGTTCGGTACTAAATTCATTTCTTTTAGACTCAGTAACCTCTCCATTATTTTCTAAAACTCTATTTAATTCAAATCCAATGTCGTTTATTCTTTTACTGTACCCGTTTAATTCATTTACTAAAAATACGCCTTGTTTATTTTTTTCAATGTTATATAAGGTAATCACAGCATATATACAACAAAGTACAATGCCGAAAAAAAACATAATCCAAGCTAAACGTGAAGTGTTAGAATTTCTATTTCGAAATTCTAGAAGAGATTTTTCATCCATTTAATTGATTTGAAGAACACAAATTTAATGTTTTGTTCTATGCATTATCCCATATATTTGAATCTCACTAACATGATCAACTAAATGAATTTTAATTTTTTCATTAATACTTTAAAACATAAACTTTCAGATACCCCAAATAACCTAACAGAATTGATGGGTGAGTTTTACATGGGAGATAGAATTAAAATGCTTAATGCTAACCCCAATCCAAGATTAAGCGCGGTAATGATTATGTTATATGAAAAGAATAAGGAAACATATTTCACCTTAATTGAGCGTCCTAAATACGATGGTGTACACTCTGGTCAAATTGCTTTTCCGGGCGGATCAAAAGATGAAAATGATAAGAATCTAGAGTATACAGCAATTCGTGAGCTTAATGAAGAAGTGGGTATTACAGATGAAATAGAAATAATAGGATCACTCTCAGAAGTCTACATTCCTCCAAGCAAGTTTTTAGTAACCCCGTTTATTGGAGTTTTAAAAAATAAGCCTACGTATATTAAAGATGATTTTGAGGTAGAAACCATTATTGAAACTCCGTTATCTTTGATTTTAGACGACTCAATTGTAAAAAAGGGTTGGGTTCATGTAGGAAATAACAAATTAAAAATGAAAGTTCCTTATTTTGATATATACGGACATATGGTTTGGGGAGCAACTGCCATTATTTTAAGTGAACTAAAAGCCATTTTAAAATGAAGAAACTGATTATTATTGGTATACTTTTAACCTCATCTACAAGCTTTTTAGCACAAACTTTTACAAATATTAAAATTGATGAAGCCAATGCATCTGCTGGGCCAGAAGAGCCTACTATTTGTGTTTCCTTAAAAGATACCAATGTAATTATGGCTGGGGTAAATATTAAAACCACATATTTGAGCACCGATGCAGGGTTTACATGGAAGAAACAACCTATGAAATCAAAGTATGGTGTTTACGGAGACCCATGCATTATATCCACAAACTCTGGTAAGTTTATGTATTTTCATCTTTCATTGGTAAAGGGAAAACCTTACGAAGACGAAAGCTTTTTGGATAGGATTGTGTGCCAGTACACTAAAAAAAAACCATCTAAGTTTCACAAAGGAAAATACATGGGGTTAAATAAACCGAAGGATCAAGATAAAGAATGGGCCGTGTATGACCAAGTAAGAGAACGCACTTACGTAACTTGGACTCAATTTGATAAATATGGTAGTAAAGATACCAATGATAGAAGTGTAATTTTAGGTTCTTTCTCCGATAACAATGGAAAATCATGGAGCGATCCAGTAACTTTAAGTCAAATAACAGGAAATTGTATAGATAATGATAATACTACAGAAGGCGCAGTTCCAGCCATTGGATTAAATGGAGAGATGCATGTGGCATGGGCTAATGATGAAAAAATATATTTCACCACCTTTGAGGAAGGAAAAGAGGTGCCAAAAGAAAAAATCATTGCTGAGCAACCCGGTGGCTGGGTTCAAGAAATAGAAGGTCTTAATAGAACCAATGGACTACCCGTTACGGTTTCGGATATGAGCACTGGGCCTCATAGAGGAAATATTTATGTATGCTGGTCAGACCAAAGAAATGGAGAATTAAATACAGACATATTTATTACCAAGTCGATAGATGGCGGCAACTCATGGAGCAGCCCCAAAAAAGTAAATGACGACAATTCCCATACCCAACAATTTTTACCATGGATTACCGTAGATCAATCTACCGGTTATTTGTACACCATTTTTTATGACCGAAGAAACTATACGGATAGCCAAACGGATGTGTATTTAGCAGTTTCAAAAGATGGAGGCAATACATTTATAAATCATAAAATAAGTGATAGTCCATTTACTCCCTTATCTTATGTTTTCTTTGGCGACTACATAAATATTTCAGCCCACCAGGGAGTAGTTAGACCAATTTGGACACGTTATGAAAATGGCCAATTAAGTGTATGGACAGCCATAGTTAAAGGCATATAATTTTTTACCTCCAATATTTACACTAGCGAAAATTAACTTTACTTTCGCCATAAATCAATTAAAGGTAAAATGTCAAGAGTTTTAACTGGTGTTCAAGCCACCGCAACACCACATTTAGGTAATATTTTGGGAGCAATAAAACCAGCTCTGAAGTTAGCGGAAAATCCTAAAAATGAATCGCTACTTTTTATTGCCGACATGCATTCACTAACGGTAATCAAAGATCCTACAGTTATAAGAGAAAACACCTATAGTGTGGCAGCAGCTTGGCTGGCTATGGGTTTAGATACGGATAAAACTATTTTTTATCGTCAAAGTGATATTCCGGAAGTAACAGAATTAACTTGGTACCTAAATTGTGTGGCACCATTTCCAATGTTGGCCAATGCCCATTCGTTTAAAGACAAATCAAATAGGCTAAGTGATGTTAATGCTGGTTTATTTGACTACCCGGTTTTAATGGCCTGCGATATTTTATTGTACGATTCAGAGATAGTTCCTGTAGGAAAAGATCAAAAGCAACATTTAGAAATTACTCGTGATTTAGCAAGTTCGTTCAACCATATTTATGGAGAAACTTTTTTGCTTCCAAAATCAGAAATTAAAGAAAATGTAAAATTGATTCCGGGCACAGATGGTCAAAAAATGAGTAAAAGCTATGGTAATTTTATCAATATTTTTGCTCCTAATAATGTGCTTAAGAAACAAGTAATGAGTATTGTTACAGACAATACTCCGTTAGAAGAACCAAAAGACCCCGACTCTAGTATTCCTTTTCAATTGTATAGCTTATTAGCTAATGATGAGAAAATAGCCGAAATGCGAGCAAATTATTTAGGCGGAAATTACGGGTACGGCCATGCCAAAAAAGAATTATTAAATACAATTTTAGAGGTATTTGAAGCCCCTAGAGCCCGATATAATGAACTGATGGCAAATACTTCAGAAATAGAAAAAGAACTTGATAAAGGAGCGGAAAAGGCTCGTTTAATAGCAAGAGATGTTTTAAACAGGGTAAGAGAAAAAGTAGGTTATAAGAAAATGTAACCCCCTTATTTTTTATTATTTACTAGAAATTAAAACGCATAAAGACCTAGTATCTTTTAAAGAGGTTCGGAAACTAACGTTATGTATTGCATGTTAAATGCTACATATCCTTTTATTTTCTTGGTTCTTGGATGTGGTGTTTCGTAACTCCAGGCAAAATACTCAGAAGTTGGACTTTTTAAATTCCAATAGGTAGCATCGCCCTTTATTGGGCAGTGGCTTGTTCGCTTTGGTTCTGGTAATAATTCAATTGAAACATCTTTTTTAGGAATATAGAAAACCGGATCGTACACCGATTTGCCCACTTCTTTTAGAATTAAACCGCTTGTTGTGGAAGCAATTGGTTTCCCGTTCATTATTATAGTCAATTTTCTATTGTACGAATCAACTACTGCGTAGTGTCTTTTTTCTGAATCT
>JBMYWA010000051.1:0-17139 GCA_049606935.1 Salibacteraceae bacterium | reverse complement strand
TACAGCGGTTCGAATCCGCTCGAGACCTCAAAAACCTCAATCATTTTTTTGATTGAGGTTTTTTTTTACCCTCTTATTTCTTAATCATGGTTCATTGTATTGATTTTTTAGACTTTTTACATTTGAAAATCATTGAAAACCATAATTATGGAAAATCTAAAAAATTAAATTATCCAACCAATTAATTATTTTAACTTTTTGTTTAACCCCAATATTTTTTCTACTCCTGTAAAAGAAAATTACTGGAACTAATACTTCTTAAACAAATTTATTAATTGATAAAGATTGGGAGTATGTTACTATTACTATGAATTTTATGAGTTCTCCAACTAATATTTTAGAATTAATAGTACCATAATAATTGAATACAAAAATTAGAAATCTTATTACCCATTTTTTTAAAACAAAAATGCCCGGCTTCCCAGCCAGGCATTTTCCAATCAATCAATATAAACCAAATCAAGCTACCTTTGAGTCGGTAGACTTTGAAAAGAAGTAACTTCCAACAAATACTCCAGTAAGAGTAAGAAGAAACATTACTAAATACATTGTAGTAGAGGTACTACCCCCAACTTCTGCAAACATCCAATCTTTCATTGGAACCACTAAAGTGACAAACCAAATGACTAAACCAATAATTTTATTCTTGTTCATAGATACCAATTTTAATTTGGCTCCTAAAGTAATATTTCCTCCACAAATGAACACTATACAGTAAAAATTACAACTGATGTTAATCAATTTAGTAAATGACTTTCATCACCACAAAAAGTATGTTTATAACCTTTGTAAAAACATGTTTTTGAGACAAATAAAAATTAATTCTGTTTTCATCTTACTTAACAACTCAAGTATTCCAAAAATCTAAAATTTACATAATTATTATTTTGAGGTTTAGCTAATTGGTAAAATATTAATTAAATAAACTGATTATTAACAAGTTAATATATTTATACCATCGAATCAACTCCCAATATTATGGAACAAACATTAGAAGTGCCTGTAAAAACATTTACAGTTTGGAAATACGTGGTTGGAGGCTTTTTAGCTGGTATAATAACTGCAGCATTAAATAACATTTTATTCTTTTTTCTACCTATGATCCAAGAAGTAGATTTTCCATCAATTATTGATGAAATGGCATTATCTATTGGATCTTTTATTCCTCCAATTATTGCCTCAATATTTTATTATATTGTTTCTTCAAAAAATTATGCTAAGGGTACTAAGATTTATCTCACCATAATTTTAATAGGATTTATTCTAAGTATTGTTATTCAGTTTTTTCCAGAACAATTAATAAACTTAGGGTTATTAGAAGTAGGTGATATACCACCAAATTTAGCACTATTAACAGTACCATTTCATGTAACTACAGCACTAGTAGCTTTGGTTTTTATTCCAAAATTTGTAGGATCAAAAGAGGATTAATATTCACAATCCCCAATTGAATTATTTTTTTTTTAGGGATTGGATTTATTCTTCCTCCTCGTTACCAATAACTTTTTTACCACTTATTTTTTGTGCCACCCCATTTCTATATTTAATAGTTAATACAACTAAGCCATTTTCGTCATATCTTTTCCAATCTCCAACTTTTAAACCTAATTGATATTTACCTTCTAGCATTTTTCTTCCATTAGGGTAATAAAAAGTGTGTTTATCATTTGGTTCATCTTCTAGATATTCTCCTTTAAATGCCGTTTTGCCTGTGCTTTTATAAATACCCATCCAAGATCCGTGCATCATGCCTTCTACATAATTACCTTTTTCAATGTAATCGCCAGTATTAATTTCCCACTCCCCATCTTTAAAACCTTCTACATATTGCCCATTTTTAATGATTTCACCATCTTCAGAATATTCAATAATACTACCATCTTCCAATCCATTAAAATATGTTTCCTCTCTTTTTACCGATCCATTATCATAATACCAAATCCAATCTCCATCAGGTTTACCTCCTCTACGATAAACACCTACTTGCTCTAATTTTTGATTAATATGATAAAATTTCCATTTACCAATCTTAGCACCATTTTTATAGTCACCCTCAGCACGTAAAATACCCTCATTGTAATACTCCTTCCAATAACCTTGTTTAACCCCCTTAGAATCGATTATACCCTCTCCAAATAGAATTCCTTGCTTGTATATTAAAGTTTCAATTACTACTCCAGCTGTATCGTATTTTTTCCAAATACCATGTGGAGTAGCTCCTAAATAGGTTTTTTCCCATTTAACACTAGCGTCTGGATAAAATTCTCGTACCAAATCAACATTCATTAATTCTGATGCGTTTTCAACAACTTGACCGTTTACATATTTGGTAGTGGAAAGTTGAATACCCTTTCTATCATACTCTCTAAAATATCCATTTTTTAAACCTAGTTTATACCTACCCTCCAGTAACTTAGCTTTTCTATCCGTAATATCATCGTAATAAGTGATCCAAAGACCTACTTTTTCTTTTCTAATATTGTAACTATTTATTTTTTGAATACTCTTTAAAGTACCTTTTTCATAAGTAATTAAACCCACAATTCTACCATCTCTAGCATATTGAAATCCATTACCAGATAATATACCATCCACATACGGTTCTTCAAATTCAACACGATTAACATCGGTAAAATATTTCATACCATAACCTTGAATGGTGTCATTACTATAGGGTAACTGCTCCAATAAAAAACCTTCTTCTGAATAAGAATATGACCAACCTTCCTTCTTGGAGGCTCGGTAATTTACCTTTTCTTTTAATAATCCATTTTCATAATAAAATAACCAGGTACTATCTAAGAGATGATTTTTCCGATTTCCTTCCGATTTCAAAACACCTGTTTCAAAATAATTTTTCCAAAAACCTTCTGGCTTTCCATTTAAAAAATTTCCTTCAGAAGATTTTTGCCCATTTTCATAATAAAACACATTGTATCCATTCAAATCAATATCAGATTGTGCGCAAGTGAAAATTGAAAGTAAAATTGATGTTATGAACAGTAATATATATTTACTCATTTTCTTTTTAAAAATTTTAAAACAAACTACTATTACTATTATGCTGTTAGTATTGTTTATAGAAATATGGACTTTTTATTTTTACAAAAACTTATCAGACTAAAACCTGTAGTTATGAACACGAATTTAATACTAAAACGTTTGAAAATGAATCTTATTTGGTGTTGTTAACAATATGTTGTTTTTGTTATTCACCGGATAACTTTTTGAAAATTGCTGTTTAATAAATCAATTTTTTCGGTTTGTAAGTTTTATAAATAAATACCTAAGTTTTCTTGGTTTTAAGAATTCAAATTAGAATTGATTATTTGAAGCATAAATACAAATTATTCTTTTCATTTCTTTACCATCTTTATTAACACTAAAATCGAAGTTTATTAACTAGTTATTAATATTCATTATTGAGTGTTGTAATAACCAATTAAAGTACAATTTATTGATATACTTTTGAAGCATGGGAAATGAAAATATGATAATCGCAATTGCTTGTGATCATGCAGGTTACGAATTAAAAGACAAGGTAAAAGCTATTTTAAAATCTAAAAACTATAGTGTTAAAGATTTTGGAACCAATGGACCCGATTCTGTAGATTACCCTGATTTTGTTCATCCCCTTGCTAATGCAGTAGAGGAGGGCGAAGTAAACTTAGGAATTGTGATTTGTGGAAGTGGTAATGGAGTTAATATTACGGTAAACAAGCATCAAGGAGTACGGTCTGCTTTATGTTGGAATCCAGAATTAGCAAAAATGGCTAGATTACATAATGATGCAAATGTTTTAGCTTTATCATCTAGATATGTAGATGAGAAGATTAATTTAGAAAGTATTGAAGCTTTTTTAAGCAGTGAATTTGAAGGCGGAAGACATCAAAACAGAGTGAATAAAATTGCGTGCTCATAATGATTCGTGTTAATTTCATTTTTAGTTTATTGTTGCTAATTTCTTTTACCGGAATTAGTCAAGATGCTTATGATTTAACCTTACTAGAAAGTGTTTTTCCAAAAACATTAAATGGCTGTAAATTGGAAAACGAAAAGCAAAGTAAATTTTTAGAAACTAAAGAAATGACTGTTGCTTTGGTTTATGGATTATATAAAAGCAAGAAGCTAATTATTGAGGTTTCCTTATTTGATTATTTAGATTCAAAAAATGCCTATTCTGAAGCAACGAAAGTTATTAATGATGTACAAAACTCTGATTCTATAGAGATAATTGAATTGGAAGGAAAAAAGGGTTTTTTACAGAAAGAAAAACAAGAAGAAGTACAATACTTAAAACTAAAATGGAAGGATAGGTATTTTCTGGTATTGGAAGTATCAGGTAAAGTGGAAAAGGAACAAATTATTAAGATTATCCAAGAATTAGAATTAAGTAGATTAAATTAAAAAAGGGGATAATTATTTATCCCCTTTTTAGTTTTATAAACTCACATCAAACTGAACCAAATCAACAAATTCTTGAACTCTGTTGTTTATTTCAGCTTCCGATAAATTTTCAATTCTTACTGATCCGAATTTTTCTACACAAAACGAAGCCATGGCCGAACCATAAATAATGGCTCTTTTCATGTTTTCAAAAGAAGTATCTCCAGATTTTGCTAAGTAACCTACAAAACCACCAGCAAAGGTATCTCCCGCACCTGTTGGATCAAATACTTCTTCTAAAGGTAAAGCAGGGGCAAAAAACACTTCATTTTCATTAAATAGTAAAGCTCCATGCTCCCCTTTTTTAATGATTAATACTTTTGGTCCCATACTAATAATTTTCTTTGCTGCTTTAACTAAAGAATATTCACCAGATAATTGACGGGCTTCTTCATCATTTATAGTTAAGACATCAATTTTTGCAATTACTTTATTTAAATCATCTAAAGCAATATCCATCCAAAAATTCATAGTATCCAATACCACTAGTTTAGGGCGGTTTTCCATTTGTTCAATCACGCTTAATTGCACATCAGGAGAAAGGTTTCCTAGCATTACAATATCAGCGTTTTTGTATTTAGCCGGAACCACTGGTTTAAAATCTGCTAACACATTTAGCTCTGTAGCTAATGTATCTCTAGAATTCATGTCATTATGATATTTACCTGCCCAGAAAAACGATTTTTCACCTTTTTTAATTTCTAATCCATCGGTATTAACATGTTTAGAATGAAACAAATCAATGTAAGATTTAGGAAAATCATCACCTACTACCGATACAATTCCTAAATCATTTGTAAAGTATGAAGAGGTTAAGGAAATATAGGTTCCTGCACCCCCAACAATTTTATCACTCTTACCGAATGGGGTTTCAATTTGGTCAAATGCCACAGAACCAACAACTAATAAACTCATAGAAAATTTCTTTAAATATTTTTTTACAAATGTATTGTATACATCTTAAAAAGTACCTAATATTGCACCCGATTTGAAACCAACGTAGCAAATCAATGGGATCTTCCCCCATAGCTCAGTTGGTTAGAGCACCTGACTGTTAATCAGGGTGTCCCTGGTTCGAGTCCAGGTGGGGGAGCAAAAGCCGAATTTAGAAATAGATTCGGCTTTTTTTATGGATAATTTAATAGAATCAAAAAAAAAGCCGTTAATTCATAAAAATTAACGGCTCACTTAATTGAGTACTTTACTTAATACGTTTCCTTAAATTGCTTTAAGAAACGCGCATCATTTTCGTAGAATAAACGCAAATCGTCTACTTGATATTTTAGCATTGCAATACGTTCTATTCCCATACCAAATGCAAAACCTGAATACTTATCCGGATCAATATCAAAATTTTTCAATACGTTAGGATCAACCATTCCGCATCCTAAAATTTCTAACCAACCTGTACCTTTTGTAATACGGTAATCTGCTTCAGTTTTTAATCCCCAATACACATCTACTTCGGCACTAGGTTCTGTAAATGGAAAGTAGGAAGGACGTAAACGAATTCGAGCTTCTTCTCCAAAAAACTCTTTAGCAAAGTTTAATAAGGTCAATTTTAAATCTGCAAAACTTACGTTTTCATCAATTACCAATCCTTCTACTTGATGAAAAATACAATGAGCACGTGCAGAAATGGCTTCGTTTCTATATACACGACCTGGAGCAATTACACGAATTGGTGGTTTTTGATTTTCCATTACACGTGCTTGAACAGAACTAGTATGAGTTCTTAAAGCAATGCTTCCTGGTAAATCTACAAAGAAGGTATCTTGCATATCACGAGCAGGATGTTCTTCTGGGAAATTCAAAGAAGTGAAATTGTGCCAATCATCTTCTACTTCGGGTCCTTCTGCAACAGAAAAAGCCATTTTATTAAAAATTTGAATGATTTCATTCATCACCAAGCTAACCGGATGACGTGAACCTGTTTCAAACGGAAATCCCGGACGAGATAAATCAATATTTCTAAATCTCTCTCCAATTCCATCTGAATCTTGAGAAGCCTTTAGTTCATCAATTTTACTAGTAGCTACCGCTCTAAGTTCATTGATTAACTGACCCATTTCACGCTTTTCTTCGTTTGCAACAGATTTAAAATCGGCAAAAAGAGCTTTTAAAATACCCTTTGAGCCCAAGTATTTAATTCTAAATGCCTCAATTTCTTGCGCAGTTGATGCGTTAAAGTTTTTGATGTCGTTAAGATGTTCTGAAATTTTATTTCTCATGTCAGATTTCCTATGCTTTATGAGCCGCGAAAGTATGAAAAATCAATGATGTAGACCTATTAGTGTGTATTGCAAAAGCAATTTGAACTTAATAATTTAATGATGGGCTAAAACGGCTCAAGAATTGTATTGGGGTGCTAAAAAAAATTAATTTCGTTTGGATGTCATTTTCATTAAAGAACAAATCGCTAGGAGCAAGAATTTACCTATCAATGATTGCATTGATTGTAATTTCTTTATTGATTACAGGTTTGTTCACCAGTTACTTTTTTAAAAATCAAAATGACGTTTACCATCTATCTAGGCTACAAAGAAAAGAACAGTCGGTAATGTTGGCTTTGAAATATTTTGTGGTTAACAATAATGTGTATCAAACAAATGCTGATTTAGATAAAAAACTTGCGGAATTGGCAAACATTCACAGTTTAGATTTCAATATTTATAATGAATTTGGTGGATTAATATCTACAACTATTACTGATGATACCAAAGATTTTTTAGCAAAAGAGAGTATTTCATCTGCCATTGTAGATTCGGTGGTTACTACCAATGAGCCAATTATTTTAGAAGAGGTTGTTGAAAATCACACCTATTTATCTACCTATTTTTTATTACAAAATCAAGATGGTAAACCTATTGCGGTGGTGAATATTCCATACTTAAAAGATAGTAGAAGAACCAGTGATGATTTGTGGGCTTTTATGAATACACTGTTTCAGGTGTTTTTACTACTATTTGTTGGGGCAAGTTTAGTGGCTTATTTCTTATCTAATTACATTACTAAATCGCTTCAAGTAGTTTCTATGCGAATGAAACATACCCAACTTACGGGTGAAAACCCTCATTTGGAATGGGAGAGTGATGATGAAATAGGGGAGTTGGTTAAAGATTATAATCGAATGGTTGACGAACTGCAAGTAAGTGCCGATATGTTGGCTAAAAGTGAGCGTGAGTCGGCTTGGAAAGAAATGGCAAAACAGGTAGCGCATGAAATAAAAAATCCATTAACACCTATGCGTTTGAATATTCAACATTTGCAACGAAGCATTATGGATAGGCCTGATGAGGTTCAAGAAAGATTAAATAGCTTTACTAAAGTGATGCTGGAGCAAATTGACACCTTAGCTAGAATTTCGAATGAGTTTTCCAACTTTGCCAAAATGCCTAGGCCCGAAATGGAATCACTTAATATTTCTGATACTATTAAATCTGGAGTTGAACTTTATGCAAATACCCCGAATGTGAAGGTGTTTTTTACTGATAAATCAGATGGTAAACAAATAATTAGTGCAGATCGAAAGCAGTTAATTAGATGTTTAACCAATTTATTAATGAATGCTATTCAAGCTATCCCCGCAGAAAAAGAAGGTAAAGTGGAAGTAACTTTGATAGTAGCAAATGGCCTTACAAAAATCAAGATTGCAGATAATGGTAAAGGAATATCGGAAGAGGAGAAAGAAAAGATTTTTGAACCTTATTTCACCACCAAATCTTCAGGTACTGGATTAGGATTAGCAATGGTAAAAAATATATTGAATGAATTTGGTGCCGAAATAAATTTTGAATCTAAACTTGGAGAAGGCACTGTATTTAAAATTACTTGGAGTTAGTTTTCTTTAACCTCATAATGCATTTCAAACCTTGGTTTATTTCTGTTAGTATCATCTGTACTTCCATCACTAAAGGTTAATCTATCCGAAAGGCCTTTCTCTGCAATATATTTTTTCATGTTTAGGGTTCTGGCTTGAATTAGTTTTTGGTGAGTTTTTAGGATGTTTTCTTCGGTTACATATAATTCCACTAACTCCGTAAAAGATAGTTTACCTTTTTCCGATTGTGTTTTACCCTCTAAGAATTTGATAAGCTTAGGCGATTCTTCCATGTGTAACACTTTCGCAATATCTACCTCATCTAATTGAATATCTAAGGTGTCGTTTCCATATTCTTCTTCTAAAAACATTCCTTTTTTTGCTAAATATACTTTAATCAGTTTTTGTTCTTTTTTGTAATCTAATACTTGATTTGACTTTACAGAAATTCCTGGTTTTTGCAACAATATATCAGTAATTAAATCTAGTTGAGCTGTTTGCTCAGGACCTAATTCATATTGCAGTAACTCGAAACGAATAAATTTAATATCATCTTCACTTGCTCCTATGGCATCGGCTAATAAATTATAGGGTGATGTAGCTGCTTTAACTAAAACATTCATAACCGCTTTCCAAATTAACTTGCTATATCTAAATTCTGGATCATCAATATCTCCTTCTGCAGGCACATCAATATGTATTAACCCTTTGGGGTCTTGCATCACCATAATACCCAGTTTCATGGGAACATTATACTCCGGTTTTACGGTTTTAAGTTTATTGTCTAGTTCTGTTTTATACAGCTTCATAATAAGATGACTGTTAATATGGTTATGAACAATCTTATTTTTAGTTTGAAATGACAAACGGCCACTATTAATTGGGTACGCAGTTGAATTTATAGAAAACACACTAAAATCATTTATTGGAATTTTCTTAAACTCTAAATCAAAGGTTCCTCCTTTACTTGGGTCTCCTGGATCGGTAACCACAAACCCTTTAAAAGTTCCTTCTCCATTCATTATGGCATCCATGTTAAATGTAACATTTCTACCTTCCGTTAAAGAGTCGGCCGAAAAATCAATGGCGTGTATAGTATAGGAAAAAGGTCCGTTAGCAATGGTATTATCTGTATAATTTAATTCTCCTGCGTTAAGTCTAAACTCTTCTAGTAAATATGTTAAAGGAGCAGATTCTACATTTGTTTCTACAGTTACATCTGCAATATTTGAGGTATCCGACTCCTCTTTCATTAAAGTTCGGAGGTTATCTAATTCAGCATATTGAACAGCATTTATTGTTGGATGAGTTAATGTTAATGCCCCAAAATGATATCTATTAGTATTTAAATTCAATTCTTTCGCATCCATAAATAAGGAACCTAAACGAAAAACTTCCACCTCTTTATTATCAGAAATAGCAAAATTATTTAAGTTCATGCTACCTTTAATAACCGGAGTTGAGGGAGTATCTAAATTACCCACAATATTAATTTTACCATTAAATAAGCCTTCTAAATTTGAAATATTCATACTTGACTGGGCATAGATTAAGTAAGGACTTAAATCTAAATTTTCTACACCCATAGTTACATCGTAATTGTTGTTTTCATTATTAAAATCTACCTCTAAGTGAAATTTCCCACCTTTAGCAATCGAAAAATCAAGGCCTGCTTTTGTTTTAGTATCGCCAATTGTAATTCCTGGCACCCTGATGTTTATGTCTTTTAAATTGTGGTAAGCACCCATTTCCAGGTTATCATAAATAACCTCACTGTAAAGAATTTGAATATCATTTATTGTAAAAGTATGGATAAACGAATCCTCATTTTCAATGGTTGTATCTGCAGAGGTTGAATCTACCTCAGGAATTAAATCATCAAAGTTAAATTGGTTATTTTCTGATTTTACATTGATTTTCAATCCTTTAATATGAAAGGCTTCCGTTAAAAAGGTCCCGCTAAAAAGTTTGTATAAAGTTAAGTCAGTATACAGGGTGTCAAATTTTACAAAAACGGTGGAGTCTAATTCTTCATAAACTTTTAAATCGGTTAACAACAAATGACCATTAAAGGCATTAAAATCTAACTCTGATATTTGTAATTTTCTACCTAATAATTCCTGACTATTTTCCTGTAGATAATTTTTAGCCATATTGGGGCCACCTATTAAAATTACAGATACAATAATGACAAGAATTGCCAGAATAAGGAGGAGTACTTTTTTCATTTGTTTTAGATTACCGTAAAAATAGAAGTATTCTATTGCAATAAGGTGAAGAGCTTATAAAAAATATTATAGTGAGAATGAAATTGGCTACTTTTGAAATCTAATATTTGAATCATGTCATACAACAATATTTTAGTAGAAGTAGCAAATGCCATTATGCGCATTACTATTAACAGACCAAAGCAATTAAACGCATTAAATGGCGAAACCATTGCTGAATTAAGTGCTGCATTTAAAGCAGGTGAATCTAATGATGAGGTTAGAACAATCATTGTTACTGGAACAGGTGATAAAGCTTTTGTTGCCGGGGCAGATATTAAAGAGTTTGCCGAATTTTCGGTAGAGGAAGGTAGAGAATTAAGTAGAAAAGGTCATCAAAACCTTTTTGATTTAGTGGAAGGTTTAAAAACTCCAGTAATTGCTGCTATTAATGGTTATTGTTTAGGTGGTGGTTTAGAATTAGCTATGGCCTGTCATATTAGAGTGGCATCTGATAATGCCATGATGGGATTACCAGAAGTTTCGTTAGGAGTTATTCCTGGGTATGGTGGAACGCAGCGTTTAACTCAGTTGGTGGGTAAAGGGAAAGCATTAGAATTAATAATGACTGCCGGTATGATGAAGGCCGAAGAAGCCAAAGAATGGGGCCTTGTAAATCATATAACCTTTCAAAATGAATTAATTGGAATGGCTGAAAAAATTGCCGGTAGAATTGCTAAAAATTCTCCAAAAGCTATTGGTTTAGCTATTGAAGCAGTTAACGCAGGACAAGTTGATGGTGTGAATGGTTTCAACGTAGAAATTGAAAAATTTGGAGAAGCATTTGGTACCGAAGATTTTAAAATTGGAACGCAAGCATTTTTGAATAAAGAAAAACCTTCCTTTTCAGGTAAATAAAGAAACAGCTTATACAGCATTGAAGCCATGTTGATTTAATTAACATGGCTTTTTTATGCAATAATAAATTACATTTTTAATTAGCAACCCGGAGATAGGTATTTCACAATACCACTAACTATTTTGGTAAACCAATACTCCTTTTTACAAGTGAAATCGCAATATTTATCATTGCTTATTTTATGGCAGTTTAAACAGTTATTCATGGCGTAAAGATAGTTTTATAAATAAAAAAAGACCACAAAATCAGGTGAGTGAAACCGAGCTTGTAGTCTTATAATAGGGTTAAGTAATTTTAATAAGTTAAACTAAACAGAGTAAATTAAAGATGTAAAGTAGAGGTTGAAGAACCTCACATAATTCAAACCCTATTGAGAGTGAATATCCATTTATGTTTACACAATACTATAACGAAAACCCGTAGGGTCAACCTATCCGCAGGATAGGTTTTGGCCATTTTTTTTAAAAAAAGTCGTTTTTTTTGTTAAAAAATGAACTTTTTATAACAAAACGGACTTTTCTAAAGGTTAAATTTTTCATTCTTTTATAAAAAAGGACTATTACTTGAGGTAAGTTTGGGGTCAATGGTTATCCACATATTTGCCATGGTGATTACCACTATTTCAAGTAATGATTTCGCATATAACTTTTCGCGTAAATTAGCTATATGTGCTCTAATGGCAGGTTCATTTTTATCCAGTTTTACAGAAATTTCTTTCACCGTAAAATTATGACATAGTAGTTTTAAAACCTCTTCTTCGGTAATGGTTAAAAATGGCTTAGGCCTAGGAAAAACATGGGGTTTTTTATCTAACCAAAAACCTTCTGGTATGTTTTTGTTAGCAAAGTAGCCCTTTTCAGTGATTGCACTGGTAATTTCAATAATATGGTTTGCTGTTAGTGTTTTTGGGTTTACAAAGGCAGAAATTTCATTTTCCAATACAAAACTTATTAAATCTTTGGGTAAAACAGTTCCTAATATAACTACATTTACATCTCCCCATTTTTTTACGGTTTTGGCATTAGTTAATGAAATTAAATTTTTTGAAGGTTTTAAAAACAATAAGTGCTTATTATTGGGTTTGGTTCTAATAAATTCTTGAAACTCAGTATTCCCAACACCTAAGTAGCCGGTAGTATATTTCGATTTTTTAATCAAATTACCCATTTTTTGTAGGGTTTTTTGATTAGCAGAAAGAACAGATAAATAGGTAATCGACATTTTTCAAAAAATTCACGGCACAAAATATAATATTCAAAAATATTGACCTATTAAAAATTGATCTAGTGTTAATTTTACCTAATTGAAAATAAAATAACCGCATAACACCTTAATATTACCGTTAATTAAATTTTTGCCTAATCAAATATTTTAAAGCTTAAACTTGTATTGTGATAAAGCTATCGAGAATTAATAAATCATACCAAGTAGGACAACATAGTCTGCGCGTTTTAAAAGATGTAGACCTTACCATTAACGAAGGTGAAATGGTGTCTATTATGGGTTCTTCGGGATCTGGAAAATCTACATTGTTAAATATTTTAGGAATATTAGATACTTATGACTCTGGCGAATACCGATTAAATGAAGATTTGATTCGTGAAATGAGCGAAACCAAAGCGGCTAAATATCGGAATAAAATGATTGGATTTATTTTTCAATCTTTTAACCTCATCACCTTTAAAAACGCCATGGAGAATGTGGCTCTACCATTATACTACCAAGGAGTTAGTCGTAAAAAAAGAAATGCGCTTGCACTCGAATATTTAGATAGAGTGGGTTTGAAAGATTGGGCTAATCATATGCCAAGCGAAATGAGTGGTGGTCAAAAACAAAGGGTGGCCATAGCAAGAGCTTTAATTTCTAAACCTAAAATTATTTTAGCCGATGAGCCTACTGGAGCTTTAGATAGCAAAACATCGGTAGATGTAATGAAGCTTCTTAGAGAAATTAACCAAGAAGGAATTACCATCATTATCGTAACACATGAGCAAGATATTGCGGATGCTACGGATAGAAATATTGTGTTAAAAGATGGTGAGGTAATGACTGTTAATAAAGCATTTAACGAAATAGTTTAATATCTCCGTACAAATTCATCCATGTTTGATATAGATAAATGGCAAGAAATTTTTGAGGTAATAAAGGCGAATAAATTGCGTACTTTCCTTACCGCCTTTTCTGTATCCTGGGGTATTTTTATGTTAATTATTTTACTTGGAGCCGGCCAGGGTCTTAGGAATGGTTTTGAAAATCAATTTAGAGATGATGCTGTAAACAGTGTTTGGTTACGCACCGGAAATACAGGCATGGAATACAAGGGTATGAAACCCAATCGCCCTATTGTAATGACCAATGAAGAGTATAACCTCATATCCAACACTTTTGAAGATATCGACCATATTACCGGGCGGGTAGCTACCTGGGGGGCTAATGTGAATTACAAAGAAAAAACAGCCAACTTACCTTTAAGAGGGGTACATCCAGATCATAAAATCTTAGAAAATACAATAGTTCTGGAAGGTAGGTATATTAATGATTTTGATGTAAAAGAAAAGGCTAAGGTATGTGTTCTTGGTCAAGATGCTATTACAGAATTGTTTGGAAAGGAAAGTGCTATGGGTGAATACATTTCTATTTGGGGAGTGTTATATAAGGTAATTGGTACATTCAATGATGTGGGTAGTAGATGGGAAAACAAGATGGTTTACATTCCGGTTTCTACCTCTCAAATAGTGTTTAATGCCAAGGGAAGGCTAGATAGAATAATGTTTACTACCGGAAATGCGAGTGAAGAACGGGTAAATCAAATGGTAGAAGAAACACGAAAAATGCTTTCGGACAAACTTATTTTCGACCCTAACGATTCTCGTGCGTTGTACATTTCCAATAATGCAGAAGAGTATAAAATGTTCACGGGTATTTTTACGGGTATTAATGCATTTGTATGGATAATAGGTATTATGACCATTATTGCTGGAGTAGTTGGTATTAGTAATATTATGATGATTACCGTTAAAGAAAGAACAAAAGAAATTGGAGTAAGAAAAGCCTTGGGGGCAACCCCTTTATCGGTAGTATCTATGATTTTATTGGAGGCGGTGGTGATAACCACTGTTGCTGGTTATACTGGATTGGTTTTAGGCGTTTTTTCGTTAGAGTATATTTCTGATTTAGCATCAGACCCGAATACCTTTTTAAATCCCGGCGTTGATTTTAATGTAGCCATGTTTTCTACATTGATTTTGGTGTTAGCAGGTAGTATTGCAGGGTTAATACCAGCGTTACAAGCCGCAAAAGTTAAACCCATAGTAGCTTTAAGAGACGAATAAGTATGTTTGATATAGACAGATGGGCTGAGATTTATCAAACGCTAAGCAAAAACAAATTGCGTAGCGCACTAACTGCGTTTGGGGTTATTTGGGGAATTATTATGCTAATTGTAATGCTAGGTGCGGGTTCTGGTTTACAGAATGGTGTAGAAAGTGATTTTTCTGGTCGCGTTGCCAACAGTGTTTTCATGTGGTCTAACACTACATCTATACCATACAAAGGGTTTAAAAAGAATCGTTGGTTCAGTTTAACTAATGATGATACACGAGCTTTAGAGGACTTACCTGGGTTAGATTTAATTTCTCCAGGTTTACAGTTAGGAGGTTGGAGAGGAGCAAATAATGTGACCTACAAAAACAGAACTGGGGCTTTTGAAATAAACGGGTTTGCTCCAGATGTGCAATACATAAAACTGCTTAAAATGCAGACAGGTCGTTTCCTTAACGATCGTGATTTATCTGAATTTCGAAAAGTATGTGTTATTGGTAAAATAACCACCTCCGTATTATTCCCAGACGAAGATCCTATTGGTAAATACATTCAAATTAGTGGGGTTTACTTTCAAGTAGTGGGTACATTTCATTCTGGTTTAAATGGCGATAATGCCGAAGATGAAGATCGCTCTATTTACATTCCATTTACCACGTTCCAGAAAGCGTTTAACCAAGGTAACTCGGTGCATTGGTTTACCTTGACAAGTAAAAACGGAGTAGATATAAACGACTTAGAAGCGGATGCTAAAATGCTGCTTAAAAAACGACATGATGTTCATCCAGATGATCCTAGAGCTATAGGGGCTTGGAATATGAGTAAAGAGGTAGAAAAATTCAATATGATTTTTACAGGAATTAAAGCATTGTCTTGGTTTGTGGGCACTTTAACATTATTGGCAGGGGTAATTGGTATTTCAAACATTATGCTCATTATTATTAGAGAACGAACCCAAGAAATTGGAGTTCGCAGAGCTTTAGGTGCAACCCCGGTTTCCATAGTAATTCAAATTGTATTGGAGTCGATGATTTTAACCACCTTTAGTGGAATTTTAGGAATTATTTTTGGTGTTTGGTTATTGGAGTTTTTAGGTCCCTACATCCAACACGATTATTTTTCTAATCCTGAAGTTCAATTCTCCACCGTATTTACCGCTTTCGGAATTTTGATTATATCAGGTGTGTTGGCAGGAATAATTCCATCACTAAGAGCGGTGAATATTAAACCCATAGAAGCATTAAGAACAGAATAAAAGTTATCCATGAAAATAGCAGTAAGATTAGGAATAGTAGCAGTCATTTTAGGTGTATTTGGATATACCCTGTATTACTTATACATGAAAAACGAGGCTCCTGAAACTACTTATCAGGTTGAAAAACCATTTGAAAGCGATGTGTACAAAAAAACGGTAGCTACAGGATCAGTAGTTCCAAGGAAAGAGATTTTAATAAAGCCGGTGGTTTCTGGAATCATTAATAAAGTATATGTGGAGGCTGGTGAAATGATTAAAAAGGGAGATATAATTGCTCGCGTAAAAATCATTCCAAACATGGTAAACCTTAACAATGCAGAGAACCGTGTGAGTCGTGCAAAAATCAATTTAGACAATGCACAATTAGATTACAATAGAAATGAAAAGCTATTCAAGGATGGGGTGATTTCTAAGGCCAATTTTCAACCGATGGAAATGGCATTAAAAAATGCTAAATTGGAATTAATTGCCGCAGAAGATAACCTTCAAATCATTAAAGAAGGGGTTAGTAAAAGCGGTAAGTCGGCAACAAACACCTTGATTAAAAGTACAATTTCAGGTATGGTATTGGATGTTCCGGTAAAGGAAGGAAATCAGGTTATTGAAGCCAACACTTTTAATGAAGGAACTACCATAGCTTCTGTAGCTGATATGACGGATATGATTTTCTTGGGAAAACTGGATGAATCAGAAGTAGGTAAAGTGGTAGAAGGAATGGATTTAATTCTAACCATTGGTGCTCTACAAGATTTAACGCTAGGAGCGGTTTTAGAATATATTGCTCCAAAAGGGGTTGCTGAAAATGGAGCTATTCAATTTGAGATTAAAGCAAAAATTAACCCAGAAGATTTACAGGCAAACTTTATTCGTAGTGGATACTCTTCTAACGCGTCTATAGTTTTAGAAAAGGCAGATACAACTCTGGTAATTAAAGAAAGCTTGATTGAATATGTGGGAGATTCAGCCTTTGTTTACGTACAAACAAAACCGCAAGTTTTTGAAAGAACTCAAATTCAAGTAGGATTATCGGATGGTATTATTGTAGTGGTAAAAGAGGGTATAACATCTGATTCAGAACTTAGAGGAAGGGTAGAAATTTTAGAGGAATAGTTTATTGGAAATAATTACCCGCATTTTGAGTGGCTTCATCAATAGATCGGAATTTAAACCC
>JBMYWA010000050.1:0-17575 GCA_049606935.1 Salibacteraceae bacterium | reverse complement strand
GCATTAATATGAATATTGTGATCAGCAAATTCAACAGATAAAGACTCGGACAAAGAACCCAAGGCAGCCTTGGACGCTCCATAAATGGATAAACCCGGAAACCTAACGCTTCCCAAAAATCCTGACATGGATGTAATATTTATAATATTAGCCGAATTTGCGGTTAATAACAATGGTTTTAGTTTTGAGATTAGCATTGTAGGGTTTACAAAATTAACTCTCATTACCTTTTCAATTTGTTGGACAGAAACGTTATCGATTTGAGTTGTATCTAATACTCCTGCTATATTGACAATGCAGTTTAGGTAATCAACTTTATAATCAGCTAACTGCCCCCATACTGTTTCCACAAAACTTGAACTTTCTAAATCGGCATAAATAGGAGTGAGATTATTAAATAACGAACCAAAGTTTTTTTTCAGTTTAGATAAATGATTTTGATTTCTTAGAATACCAATCACTGAATAGCCCTCTTTTAGAAATTGATGACACGTTGCCTCACCTATTCCTGATCCAATACCAGTAATTAAAACTTGCTTCATTATATTATGCCTTTAAATATTTTTTTAGCGTTATTTTTTTAGTTCTATTCGACACTTTCTCATCGTTAAATAGAAATTGATTTGCAATCGCCTTTGTTTTTACCTTTTGTAATAATTCAGTTAGATCAGAAGAGTGCGGATTAATATCACTTCCGGTAATTAATATTAGCACTACTACCCCTTTGAGGTTAATGACCAAACTTACCACGACACTTTCAAGAGGGCTCAATAACGAACAAACAGAAGGTACAGCTTGCAAAAAGTATTTTATGAATTCCAAATCATTGGATGCTATCACCTCCAAATCACCATCCAGGTTTACCGTCCATTTTTCTCTTTCGGAAATGTTGGAAACCCAAGCTGGAAGTTTTGCTAAATTCCTTTTTTTACTCCGTGTTTTAATAATGACAGAATTGGGATTACTTGAAATCGAATCTGTTTTTTCTTTGTGACCAATTGAATCTTTAAGGACTTTATTATTTTCAACTAAAACAGTTGCCGCGTTATCAATATCGTTCACATATTTGTGATTAGAAACTGGGTGTTTAAAATTCTTCTTTTCCTGGTTTTGTTTACCATCTGAAAGAACAATTACATTTCGTTGAAAAAGAATTCCTTTTTTCCATACCAACAAACCAATAATTACCAAAATTAGCGCCAAGGAAAAAACAAAATAATTAAATTCAATGGCTGAAGTTTTTACTTTTACTTCATCAATGACAACGGCAGGTAATGCTGAAGTGCTATCTACCTTTTCTATTTCTACTTCTTCCGGTTTTTCATCCTCTATTTCTAGATTTGAAAAAACAGGCTGTCTGGCATATTCTTGAGGAGAGGATTGATCAAAGAGGTTTTCATACTTTGCATAAAACAACTTTGCCTTTTTTAGATCTCCTTGTTCAATATTAATTCGATAAAGCAATGCATAGCCAAATAAAATCTGAGACTTAAAATTGTGCTTATTAGAAACATTTAACAAACGCCATGCATAATTAGTAGCAAGGTCATACTCTTGCAAATGATAATAAACTAAGCCAATTTTATGCAAAGAAATAGCGATATTTTTGGGCTGAGAATTGGCCAACGCTATATCGTAATCTACCTGATAATCGATAAGCAATGAGTTCATTAGCATGGAACTGTCGTTTGGAAATTCCACATCATCAATACCTACTAAATGTAACTTATTGATAACACTACTTTCAGCAGCACACATTGAATTAAAGCCTACCGAAGCAATAAATATTGCTAAACAAACAAACCATTTTGATATACCCATCTGTACAAAACTAACTCCACCCACCTTTATCCTATTACTCAGATATTTTACTTATTCACTACCCCCTATTAATAATGCCAAATGACACGTAAATCTCTACTTTTGCAATATGAAGGATATAAACAAGAAAGTGATAATAAACTGGAGCGGTGGTAAAGATGCCACCATGGCTTTATATGAGTATCTAAAAGACCATGATCTTCAATCAATTCATTCTTTATCGACTACTATTAATGAAAACCTGCAAAGAATTACCATGCATGGTGTTCCGGTATCTTTACTAAAAACTCAATCGGAGGCTCTAGGAATTAAAGTATTTACCACTGGGTTACCTGAAGACATATCCATGAATAAATATTCAGAAATAATGCACTCGAAAGCCTTATCTGATTACAATGCTGGCATAAAAACCTACATATATGGAGATATTAATTTAGAAGACCTTCGAGAATTCCGGGATAAAGAATTAAGCCGATCAAAAATTAAAGCCACCTACCCTTTATGGGGTAAAAACACCAAAGATTTGGCAGAGCAGTTTATCAATGCTGGCTTCAAGGCAATTGTTGTGGCTACAAGTTCAAAGCTATTAGACGAGACATTTGTTGGAAGAGAATTTGATCACAAATTTTTAGCAGACCTTCCTAAAATGGTAGACCCTTGTGGGGAAAATGGTGAGTTCCATACTTTTGTTTATGATGGACCTATTTTTAATGCCCCAGTAAGGTTTATTAAAGGTAAAAAAACCTACAAAACCTACGAACCTAAGCAAGAAGATGCTGAATGCTTTTGCTGTGAAAAAGATTCGGACAATACTTGGGATAAAGGCTTTTGGTTTTGCGACCTACAATCTACTTAATATTAGAAACATATGCTAAGGCCTGTTGTGTTCTTTTGTTAAGATCCTCATCAATAACAAAATAGCTTACTTTATAATATTCTAAAAATTTCACATATATATCAAACAAATAATCTCTTTGATAGGGGTGCTCACGCAATTCATCTGCTTCCCATGGGATGTTTGGTTTACAAAGAAGAATTAAATCATACTTTTCTAAATTAAGAAGGTTCTGTATTTTGCTTGCTACTTTGCCAAATTTTTCTTGGCTCCAAATGCAAATTACCTCAATTCCAGTATCACATACGACAAGATTTGTCGCAGAATTAAAAGCCTCAAATTCTTGCAAGCTTTGTTGTTTGGCAATGTGGGTTAAATCCTTCTCCTTATATCCTATTTGTTCCGATAGATATTCTCGGGCATATTCTTTAACCAATTCGCCATCCAGTATTTTGGATATTTCATTGGCTAAAAAAGTCTTTCCACTTGACTCTGGCCCCGTTATTAATAATTTCTTCACGTATCAAAGCTAAAATCTTTCTCTTACAATTCAACTCACTTCTGAATAAATTCTAATTTTGAATTATGATAAAAAAGTTGTTTCTGTTAGCAAGCGTAGTTTGTGTTGGCTATTTTTTGTATTTCGGATTTCAACAAATGAAATTAGCACAAGCTCCTCAAGCTGATTTGTATTCGCAAATTCCTGGAGATGCAATTCTTGTTCTGGAGGTTCAAGATTTGCCAAATCAATGGCGAGATTTGAAGACTAACAGTCTTATTTGGGATCAATTCCAAACTTTTAGAAATGTATCCAATTTAGAAAAAATAATCATTGCTTTAGATTCTTCGTATAACCAACAAACATTTAATAAAACGCCCTTTCCATCAATTTTGATTTCTATTTCAAAAGGTGAAAAAAACATCAATCCTTATTTGGTTCAATTTCATAAACCTAAAAACCTGAATATGGCGGATTTGGTTAGTTTCTTATCTACCACTTTTAACTTAAAAAAAAGTTTTAATAAGAACACCTCTGAATTTTCACTATCCGATAATTCAATAAGTCTGTTTGGGTATGAGACTAACGGGATTATTTCAATAAGCAACCACCAACAAAAGTTAAACATTCTCAAAAACCCAAAACATACCCTTCTAACTTCTGTTAAATCATTTAATAAAGTTAGAAAAACCTCATCTAAAAACGTAAAAACTAAAGTATTTGTATTGCCCGAAGCAATTTCAGCCAGCACAAAAAATGTATTAAACGATAAGAATCAATTGGAAATTGAGATGTTTCCAGAACTCACCACTTGGACTGAATTAGATATTGATTTTAAACCTGATGAAATATCTATGGGTGGTTTTACCACTGCATCCGATAGCTTAGACCAATGGCTATCGGTATTTAAAGACCAGGAACCAATGGCTCCAAATGTGCTTGAGTATTTCCCAAATAAAACGGCATTTTTTCTTCACTTTGGGTTTAGTGACTTTCAGCAACTACGTTCAAAAATAGTAGCCAAAAATGATATTAGATCTGGAGTTAATACTCAAGCGCAAATCCAATTATGGGATTCTACCTACTCCGTTTCTTTAGATCAAATGTTTAATAAATGGATAGATAACGAAATTGCCGTTTCTATTATTGAACCAGAAATTTCTGATGTAAAAAGCGAGGCATTATTATGGATAAATTCATCTGATGGGATGACCATGATTAACAACTTAAAAGAAATAGCTCTTAAGGTAGATAATGAAGATGGAAACGACTTTCTACAGATTGAATACAAGTCATATAATATTTTCAAACTTAACATTGAGCCGTTTCTTGAAACTATGCTTGGAAACCAATTTAGGATAATTACTGAAAACTATTTTACAAGGATTGATGATTACATTATTTTTTCAAATTCACCTGCCACATTACAATGGTGCTTAGATAGGTATGAAAACAAAAAAACGCTTTTAAACGACCCTGCTTTTGAATCTTTTATTAAGCGCATTTCAGAAAAATCAAACTTGTTTGTCTACTCCAACATTTCCAAGTCGCCTGAAATTTTTAAACATTTAACATCACGAAACTACCAGCAAAAAATTGATAATCAATTAGGTTTTTTCAATAAATTTCAAGGCCTTGCATTACAAGTCAGTCACGAATCGGATGATTTGTTTTACATCAATAATGTACTGAAATACCATCCGGTAAACAAACAAATGCCTAATACGATATGGGAAACAAAAATTGCGGGCGCTTCTCATTTTAAACCGGTTATTTTAAAAAATCATTATACCAATGCTAAGGAGATATTCATACAAGATACCACCAATACTATTTATTTAATTGACAGTAAGGGAAAAGTACTTTGGTCTAGAAAACTACCAGCACGGATAATATCTGAAGTAACTCAGATCGATATGTATAAAAACAACAAGCTGCAAACCATTTTTAATACCCAAAACCAAATATTTATAATTGATAGAAACGGAAATAATGTAGTAAACTTTCCGATACAATTACAAAGCCCAACAAAATCAGCGGTTTTAGTTGCTGATTATGATGACAACAATGAATATCGATTTATTATACCCACAACGGATGGCGAAATAAAAAACTACACTACAAAAGCAGAAGAAACCAAAGGCTGGAATTACGAAAACTCAAATATTAATTCTCTAGAAAAAATATCATATGTACGGATTAAGGGTAAAGACTATTTGATTGTGGTTTATGAAGATGGCAGCATAAAGGCATTAAACAGAAGAGGCCAAACCCGCATACAATTTAAATCTAGATTAAACTTTGCACCTTTTAATGGTTACCATTTAGAGGGAGGTGAAAACCTAGCTTCTACTTATATTTTAACTATGACCAAACACCAGGATATTGTAAAAATTTCATTAAACGACACCAAAGAAAACCTATTTTCCATCAATAAAGATTCTCTTGAACACGTAACCTTTGCCAATATTGATGACGATCCTCACACGGAAATAACTACAAGCGGGAATAACAGGCTAACATCTTATACCATTGATGGAAATGAAATAACAAGATTTAGTAATAGACATAATGTTTCTTATGCCCCAAACATTTACCATTTCAATCAAAACCATTATTATGGCATTACTTCCATTGATAGGGATAAAATTAGCTTGCTAGATAAATCTGGAGAGATAATAGCACCGTTTCCTTTAAGGGGTTCTTCACCCTTTACAATAACAGACATTAACAATGATGGTAGGTTAAACCTACTAACCATTGATAAGAGCGGTACCATTTTTACATATACCTTAGACTAGTTAAATTTTTCCTAATTGTATTCAATTTTTATAGTAAAATTACGCTCATTTTTTCTTACTTTTCCAATCTAACAAACCCCATTTCTTATGAGAAAACTGTTGCTATTCCTGATACTTGCAATAACAAACCAAGTATTTGGCCAGAATGTATTAAGCTTGTACAATATGAAGCATATTCCTCAATCGGTTTATGCCAACCCTGCTTTTATTCCCCTAGGACGTGTTAATGTATCTATTCCAGGGCTTGGATCCACCTATGCTCAAGTAGGCAAGTCAGATTTTATAACAAAAAATGTGGCTACGGTAGACGATAACGGAACCCTCCGATTAGATGTAGATAAATTTCTAAATGGTTTAGAAAATGAAAACCTAGTTTACGGAGGCACCTCAATTAACACTTTACATGTTGGTTTTTCTGTAAATAAAAACTACTTCCATTTGGGAAGTCATGATAGAGTTTCAGGAGAATTCATTTTCCCAAAGGAAATGGCTGCATTAATAACAGAAGTATATCAAGAAAATGGAATTGAAAATGGCCATGAAATACAAAATACTCGGGTTCAATATACCCATGTTAGAGAGTTCTCTTTTGGTTGGGCCAGAAGCATTAATAAAGATTTTAGTGTTGGAGCCACAATCAAAGTGTTTTCAGGACTAATGAATGTAAGAACCAATTCATCGAGCATTATTATTAACAATCCAACACCAGGTAATGATTTATCTGGATTAATTGATATCCATATGCAAACCGCAGGGGCAGAATATTATAAAACTGCCACAGAAAATGGTGAATATATCAAGGTAACTTCTAACAACGCAAACTTGGGTTATGCTTTAGATGTAGGTTTTGACTATAAAATTAATAGTAAAATAAAAGTTTCTGCCAGCGCTTTAGATTTGATGGGAACCATTTTATGGAAGAATGACGTAAAAAATTATGTTGCTGAAGATGTGGAGGTTGATTTTAACACTGTTGATTGGGTAGATTTGATTTCGCCAGGAGGTGGGTCAGGCTTAAATGGTATTTATGATTCTATAATAGCGAATGTTGACCCAACCCAAGAGAAAATTGAATACGAGACTTATACTCCAACAAAAGTTAATGGCTCTTTCACCTATTATTTAACGCCAAAAATTGAAGCCACTGTATTGGGTCAAGGCGTATTTTTTAAGGACGAATTCGACCCGAGAATTCGAATTGGAATTCAAGGAAGGTTTAAGCGATTCTTTAACTACATGCTTTCTTATTCAATTATTGATAGTCAAATGGATTACAAAAATCTGGGGGTAGGATTTGCACTAAACTTTGGCCCTTTGCAACTCCATGCCTTAACCGACAACGTTTTCGATCCGTTACTATATGAATCTTCATTTAACCCCACTCTTAGAGTAGGCTTAAATTTAACCATGAATAGAGATAATCAATAAACCATGAAAAATTACATCACTATACTATTTTTATTTCCGGTAATTGCATTTTCTCAACAAGATCAGGCATGGTTTAAGGAATACAACAAGATTGAAACTCACTTTGAATACGGAAGGTATTATCAGGCTGCAACAGGAGCAAAATCTTTGAGCAAGAAAATTGAAAAAAAGGGAGAGTTTAAAAACTACAAACTACCGCTTCAGGCATTAATGTGCAAATACAATGCAGCCATTGGAATGCGTTTAGGAAATGACACCTTATTATTAGATATTATTACAAAATGGAATGATAGACGTGAAAAAGGTACTGACTCATTAAACATAATGGGCAATTTAGCCATGGCTACCTCGTCTTTTGCTTTTCAAAACTATAAGCAGGCCCAAAAACACTTTGACAAAGCTTTTTCTTATATTGATTCTATAAACGATCCTGAACAATATTGGGCGCAGAAGATTAGAGTAGCTAGACTGAGAATGTTCATTGAAACAATGAGCTATAACGAGGCTAAAAAGCAGATTGAAGCAACTATTGCATATCAAAAGAGGCTTTCTAATAGAAGTCAATATGTAACTAACGAAAAGTCTCATAAAAAGGAATTAACCAAGCTAAAAAAGAAAGAGTTTAAAAAGCGTCAAACCATTTATGGAAACCTTTTAGTTATGAAAGGGGATATTGCTTTAGGCCAAGGAAATTTAAATGAAGCCGATTCCATTTACGTAAAAAACAGAGCTGAACTACTTAAAAATGTAAAGAAAAAAGATATTTCATTTTTAAATAATAGCTATGGATACACTCGCTTACGTGTTTTACAGGGTGACCCATATGCTGCCTTAGATCTTAAAGGAATCCGAAAAAAATATGCCGCAAATGTTAGGTACTCTATTCCTAATTTAAAATACCTCGAAATTTTTGAAAATGAAATCAGAGCGGATGCACAATTGGAGAATTTTTCTAAATATCAAAAAGCATCTGGACAATTTCAAAGAGAAGTTCTAAATAACTACCCTAAAAAGTCGGCTCATATTTTTACCGGAAACTACTTAGCCCAATTAGAAAATCTCGCAAAAGGAAAGTATAAAACATATGGAAAGAAAATGTCTAAGCAGGCCTTAGATCTAACAAATTATTATGGAGATAGAGATGCTGGTCAACTTTCCTTTCTATACGATCTTGCAAATGCTCAAAAACATCTATATAATTTTGAAGGAGCAAAAGAAACCTATCTAAAAATTGTAGATATAGCAAGCAAAAACAATTCTGACTCTAGTTCCTTTTTTTACAACGCTAACCTTGAGCTAGGAGCTTATTATCTAAACTATACCACAAACTACACATTAGCAGATTCCATATTTAAACTGTACTTTGAAGAATTTGTAATTAAAGAACTACACCCCTATCATCCCTATTACGGTAAGTTTCTTAACGATTACGCTCTTATTAACACTACCCTTGATAGGTTTAATTCTGCTATAAGGCAATACGAGCAACTATCTGAAATTATCAAAGCAAAATATGGCGACTTAAGTGAAGAACATGCCTTGGTACTGCAACGAATGGCAAAAGCTCAGGTATTAGTTGGCGATTACCCTTCTGCTGAAGAGAATTTATTAAAAGCAATGGCTGCATTTAAAGCAGAGAAGAAAACCAAAACCCAAGAATATGTGTATACTCAACAAGCGATTGGGGAGTTGTACGCAATAAATGGAGATTTTGAAAAGTCAGAAAAACAATTGAATGGTGCTTATCAAAACGCAAAAAAATTCGAAACGGTAAATGAAATGTTACCCGTTACCATGAACGAAGGACTTGCAGAACTATATTTTGAATTGGGTAAATATGATAATGCAGAAGAAATTTTAACCAAAACTATCGCTTTAAAAAGTAAAAAATTAGGAGAAAATAATGCGCAATTAATTAAAGCCTATTCTTTATTAGGACAAGTCTATCTGGTACAAGGAAAACTAATTGAAGCAGAAAAAATGATTAGAAAGGCTGTAGATATTAGTAAAGACACATATGGCGAAACGGCTCTAAGGTACTTGGAACGAAAAGCAATTCTTGGTGAGGTTTACTATAAAATGGGAGATAAAGAAAGTTCGCTCGAAGTTTACAACTCTGTAATTAATGCATACGAGGATAAATTTGGAGATAATTACTTAATGGTAGCCAAGCTGCTAATAAAAAAATCATCCGTGCAATTAGAAACGGATGCGACCATTCAGGAATTAATGGACAATCTTAATAGAGCGAATACTATTATTACTACAAATGTTAATGATCATCATCCTATGGTAGCTGCGGTAACAGAACTAAAGGCCATGGTTTATATTAGAGAAAATAATTTTGACCAAGCCTTAATTCAGCTTCAAGCAGCTAATTTGATTTATTCCTCTACCTATGGAGACAATCACTACAAAACAGCTGACAACCAAGTAAATATTGCTACTTTATATTATAAAAAAGGTGGTTACGTAAACGCTCATAGTTATTATAATAAGGCGCTTGGTATTTACAAAAAGATATTTAGTGATGCTCATCCAAAATATGTCTCTACTCTAAGTAAAATAGGCCGCACTTATTATGCACAAAAAAACTATAAGAAATCTGCGGAGACTTTACGCGAATCAACAAAAATGTACCTCTCCTATATAGCCAATTTTTTCCCTTCTCTTTCAGAAGCAGAAAAAGCAAATTACTGGAATTCTATTAGCGGAGATTTTGAATTGTTTAATTCACTTGCTTTAAATTATTATAAGGAAGACAAATCAATTCTAGGTGAGATGTATAATAATAGGTTAGCTACCAAAGCTATTCTTCTTAATTCTTCCGTAAAACTAAAGGAGCGAATTTTAAAATATGGCGATCCAGAATTAATTTCCAAATATCAGCATTGGCAAAACAGAAAAAACTTTTTGCTTAAAGCTCAGGGAATGAGTATAGACACTTTAAGTTCTTTAGACATAAATATTAATGAAATTCAAAGTGAAATTAACTCTTTAGAAAAAGACCTTAGCGAAGAAGCTGAAGGATTTTCTCAGAATTATGAGAACAAAGCCATTAATTGGGGTATGGTTAAAAATAAATTACAGCCCAATGAAACAGGCATGGAAGTTATCAGATTCAATTACTTCGATACTGAGTTTACCGACTCCGTTATTTACGTTGCACTTTTTATCTCAAAAGAAACAAAGGATCAACCAGAGATTGTGGTTTTACCCAATGGGAATGATTTAGAGAATAAATACTTTAGTTATTATCAAAATGCGGTGAAGCAAAAAACTGACGACAAAAAATCTTATGCTCACTATTGGGAATACTTTGATTCAAAAATAAGAGGTACAGAAAAAATTTACTTTTCCGGAGACGGAGTGTATAATCAAATCAATCCTGAAACATTCAAAACTTTTGATAATGAATTCTTGATTGACAAGTATACCTTCTATTTTATTTCTAATACAAGAGATATAGTGGAACAATCCAAAAAAGGTGAAACCGTGTACTCTAATACATCCGCGGTTATGTTTGGTAATCCCAAATTTGAAGATGAAAATGGTTCCTCCACAAATAACATCACACCTTTAGATGCGCTTCCAGGCGCAGAATTAGAAGTAAATTTATTAGACAGTTTTCTTACTTCGAATAACTGGACAACAGACAAGTATATTGGAGAAAAAGCAAGTGAGTCACAATTAAAACTAATTGAGAGCCCGCGTGTTTTACATATTGCAACGCACGGTTTTTTTATGGCAGATGAACATAGTAAACATGAGACGGAATTGGTTGGAACTGAAAACAAGCCAACGAGCAACCCCTTGCTTAGATCTGGTTTATTATTTACTGGAGCCGGGCCATTGCTAGCCACTGAAAATGTATATCAGTTCAATCAAAATGATGGAGTATTAACGGCATTCGAAGCCATGAATTTAAATCTTGATAATACTGAAATTGTATTCCTTAGTGCGTGTGAAACAGGACGTGGTGAAGTAAAATCAGGCGAAGGAGTATATGGGCTTCAACGCTCGTTTATTGTAGCAGGAGCACAAAATGTGGTTATGACTCTTTTTAAGGTGGACGATGCTGTTACTCAAAAGTTGGTCACCTTATTCTACACCGAATGGATAAAAACGGGTAATAAACGTGCTGCTTTTAACAATGCCAAAAAGTCAATTTTGAAGGAGTACAAAGACCCTATATATTGGGGTTCATTCATAATGGTTGGTTTAGATTAATTTGAAGAATAAAGTCACAGATTATAATCCTTTTGACTTGCTGAAAGTTGTTAAGCTAGAAGACAACTACCATTTTTTTAGTTGAGAAATGCTTAAAGGAACTATTAAATAGAAGACAATCAAGAGAAAAGCTAAAAAACTTAGCTGGAAAAGTTCTTCCGACTTATATTTCTGAAATGCTGCAAGCTAGAGACCATTTTACATCTAGTTCGATAAATGAAACTGAAAGTAATTTTCTAACCAACAAGGAGGTAAATTCAAATATCGAAATAGCTTTTATCAATCAGATTAATAGACTAGATTTCTTAAATCACAATCTACCTAGTAAACTATAACAAAAAAGGCCTCTCAAAAATGAGAAGCCTTTTAATAAATCTTATGGGGAAGACTACTTAGCTGTCTTAACCTCTTCTAGTCCAATTTTAAATAAAAACATATTGTATGCATCTTGATACTCTACAATGTTTGGTTCTTTTTCTATAGCACTTTCATAATAAGGAATGGCATTTAAGAACAACTCTTGTTCTTCATAATAAGTGGCAATAACCATATCCCCAATAGCTGAGTTAGCCGGCACCTCGCCCTTTAACATATCCACATCCGTTTCATACTTTGCCATTTCAGAACGAGTTGGTACTTGCAAAGAAATAAACCCAGAATTTAAAGTTTTATTACTGGCATCTGAAACCATGATTTTATAAACTTGACCGGGATGTAAGCCCAATTGAGAAAAATCAATAGAAAGATTGTTTATACTCGTTTTTTCAGTAAAAACAGCTTCCTCGTATGGATTGTAAATGTTTACATGATATTCATCAATAGTTGATTTAGGATACCACTGTACCGTTCCAGGTGTTCCTGCAATTTTGGTAACAGCTGGTAAAAACATAACAATATCTTTATTTTCAATAGAACGCTCTACCGAACCGGTATATTTCATATTTCTAGCAGTATTGTCATCTACTTTGCTCATATCATCTACCAGTAGACTCAAATACTTTTGAGCCATGGATGTTTCACCGCTAGCTAAAGCCGTTGACAAATCTTTTACATGGTATACGCCTCCTTTTTTTAATTCTAAGGCCTTTCCATCCACACTTACCAAACCTACATAACTAGTTGACCCGGTAATGATAATTTTATCTTCTTCAAATATTTTTAATCCTGTTGAGATGGGGGTATACTCATCCGGGTCGGCCCCTCTTTGAACCATACAGGTTCCCTTTGCGGCTAATGTTTTAAATGCTATTTCTTGAGCATAGGTACCAATTCCAAAAATTAGTAATCCAATAAATAATGAAATCTTTTTCATAGTAGTTTGTTTAGGAACGTCATATAATAAGACGTGGAAGCTAAATTAATAAATTTTTATTTAACACACTCAAAATCAAGCATGAAAATATATCTTATTTTTGATTTACTAAACATATATCTAAATGAACATATTTACTCGTAAAAGTGTAATTATCTGTACCACTTTCATATTTGTATTTCTTGGTTTAATTTCTAAAATACCCATGAAATTTGAATCTAAACTACTTGACCCAATTGGGCATGCGTTAAAAGATTTTGAATTAACCGACTTGGTTTTTAGTCAATTACGAGGTTCTCAAACCATTGATACGAATATTGTTTTAGTAAATATTGGGCATCTATCTCGTTCTCAAATTGGTAAACAAATTGAAAATTTAAATAGATTTAATCCAAAGGTAATTGGTATTGATGCTTTTTTCAGGAAGAAAAAAGAATTCGCAGAAGACATTCAACTAATCATGTCTATGTCGCAAGTTGAAAATTTGGTGCTCGTTTCCGACTTAGAAAACCGAAATGAACAGAACACTTGTTTTGACACCATGACTACCTCTCATCCTCAATTTAACAAATTTGCTATAAATGGCTTTGCCGATGTTGTAACGGATGAAGAAAGCTTTCGAACTGTTAGACAAATCACTCCTAAATTTTGCCTTTCAGATAGCTCGGTAGTCTCCTTTCCTGTTGTGCTTGCCAGTATTTTTGACTCTTCATCAACCGAGTATTTGTTACAAAGAAACAATGAAACAGAAGCCATTAACTGGAGAGGTAACTATACCAAATTTTATAGTCTAGATACTCACGAAGCCTTAAATCCAGATGCCGATTTATCATTCGTAAAAGACAAAATTGTCATCATGGGCTTTATGGGAGAACGTGTTTTAGGTGAGCAGTCTTTAGAAGATACCTTTTACACTCCACTTAATCCCCAATCGGCTGGAAGAGCTTTTCCAGACATGTATGGTGTAACTGTTCATGCCAACTCGGTATCTATGATTTTAAGAAGAGATTATATCAATGTTTTACCCTACTGGGTTGACCTGCTCATTGCCTTTGTTTTATTGTATTTAAATGTGGCTATATTTATCTGGATTGGTGATAAATTCAAATTATACTATGACTTGGTAACTAAATTTTTAATATTGGTTGAAGTAGCACTATTATTGGGTGGAGTAATTTTTGTGCTACTATATTTTCAGGTACGTTTAAACTTAACCGTAGCTATTATAGCCATTATTCTATCAGGTGATTTAACGGAGTTATATATTGGATCTCTTAGAGGATTAACCATAAAAGCCCTCAAAAAAATAGGGTTTAAATTAAAGGAATATAAAATTGACGAGGACTAATGCCTTTTCAAATATATTTTTTGACCGGGTTTTAAAGGAGCATTTTTACCTAGCTTATTTAGCTTTCTAATTTTACTCATTTTTACGCCATATTTTTGAGAAATTGTCCAAATAGAATCTCCGTTTCTAACCACATGGAATGAAACAGCACTTTTACCTCTTTTAGGTTGAAGATAAACTACTTGCCCATCGGTAAAACGATAATTCTTTTTCACATTATTATATGCCGTTATTTGCCATGGACCCATTTCTAATTTTTTAGCTAAGGTTTCAGGAGTATCTCCTTTATTGGCTTTTACATACTTGATCCCATTTGGTGAAATTTTTACCATAGGTTTACCATAGTAATCTACATCATCAAATCCTTTGTTTTTATCGTACGTTGAATTTGGGCCTACAGGAGCGGTATTTGGCGAAGTGTTTTTAGCCTTTTCTTCTGCAACTTGCTTATTATCGTTTTTTGGTTTCTTCCCTAAAGCTTCCTTATCATAATTGTATAATTGATGGTCTTCAATTATTTTAATTAACAGTTTTGGGTACTTAGGATTGGTGGCATATCCGGCATTTTTAAGTTCATGCGCCCAACCTTTATAATCTGTAATTTTTAATTCGAAACATTTGGCATATCTCGTTTTATGTAAGAAATCCGCATGATCTGCATAAGAATCGTATACTGTTTTATATACCCTAAAGCACTCCCCTTTTTTATCATCATCATGATAAGTACGTTTACCTTTCCAAGAACTATGACATTTAATTCCAAAGTGGTTATTTGATTTTTTCGCTAACTCACTGTTTCCGTTACCACTTTCTAACATTCCTTGTGCTAGTGTAATACTCGCAGGAACTTTATGATTTCGCATGTTTTGAATGGCGGTATTCTTGTATTTGTCAATGTATTGTTGACGGGTTTGTTGAGCCCCACTTAGCAATGGAAGTCCAATAAAAAGAATAACTAACAGGACGATTGGTGACTTTCTCAGTTTCATGTAATGGCAATTAACGCAAGTGGCAAAGTTATATTTGACAAGTGCTAACAATTATTTTTTTGTACTGGAATACGAACATTAGGGTGTTAATGGTTCTTTCCAAAAATCACAATGGCAAACTAACTGAATACCTTTCCATTAACCCGAGATTTCCTTGCACTCCACCCGTATGTATAGCGGTGAGAATACTTCCAGTAGGGAAATGATTTTTATCAATAAGCTCAAATAACCCAAACATCATTTTACCGGTATAAATGCCATCCAGTGGAATTTGATGCTTTTTATAAAATAAATTGATGAAATCAAGGAGCTCAGGTTTCATTTTGCCAAAACCGCCAAAATGATAATCTGTAACTAAATTCAATTTTGAAACCGGCTTTGAAAAGTTCTTTTGAAACTCTATTACCTCATCCCGTATAAAATCACCATTTTTCATTACTGGAAATCCAATACAATTTTGATTTTGTTGTGCTGCCAAATGAATTCCTGCCAACGTAGATCCAGTACCACAAGCTACTGCAATATGGGTGGTATTATGCGGAGTATCATTCACAATTTCCATACTTCCCTGCGTTCCTAATTCATTTCCTCCACCCATGGGAACAAAATAATAGGAGCCTATTTCTTTTTCCAGTTTGGGTAAGTGAACGTCATGCAATTCATTGTATTGGGCTTTATCAAGGAACCGAATATCCATCCCCATCTCGGCAGCTTGTTTCAAGGTAGGATTATTACGATACCCCTCGTAACCTCTAATAAGCCCTACAGTTTTAAAACCAAATTCTTTACCTGCAGCTGCAACAGCCGCAATATGATTAGAATGTGAGCCACCCACAGTAACTAAAGTGTTTAATTTTTTTGAAGCGGCATCCAGTACATTAAATTTGAGTTTACGCCACTTATTGCCAGAAATTCCGGGGTGCAATAAATCATCACGTTGCATAAAAACACGTACTCCTTTTTCAATAAAAAGAGGTTCTTGAATCTCTTGAATTTCTGCTTTTTTATCTGGCCAATTCACCCTACAAATAAATAGCTTTTACACCTTTCTAGTACAGAAATAACCCCATAAATATTTGCAGCCCAACCATTACTTTTCAATCAACAGAATCCTTAATTTTGCGGCTTATTTTTTTCGACAAATGAACATATCATATAACTGGCTAAAAGAGTACGCTAACGTTGATTTAAACGTGACTCGTGTAGGAGAATTATTAACCGATAGTGGATTAGAGGTAGAAGGTATTGACGACTTTGTATCTGTTCAAGGTGGTTTTGAAGGGCTAGTTGTAGGTGAAGTTCTTACTAAAGAGAAACATGCCAATGCCGACAAACTGAATGTAACTACGGTGGATCTAGGAGAAGGAGAACCAGTTCAGATTGTATGTGGCGCACCTAATGTAGACGTGGGTCAAAAGGTTATTGTTGCTACAGTTGGAGCAACTCTTTACCCTATGGAAGGCGATTCTTTTAAAATCAAAAAAGGAAAAATTAGAGGCGAAGTTTCTCTAGGGATGATTTGTGCCGAAGATGAGATTGGTTTAGGCCAAGGCCATGACGGTATTATGGTATTGGATACGGATTTGATTCCTGGAACTCCATTAGCCGAAGTTTTTGATGTAGAGCATGACAAAACCATCGAGATTGGCTTAACG
Organism: Salibacteraceae bacterium; assembly: GCA_049606935.1. Classification (GTDB taxonomy): domain Bacteria; phylum Bacteroidota; class Bacteroidia; order Flavobacteriales_G; family Salibacteraceae; genus CAJXZP01. The sequence goes on along the minus strand of JBMYWA010000050.1, from coordinate 657 downwards.
CCAAACCGTGCGGAAGCCGCATCACATATTGGTACAGCTAGAGATTTAGTAGCACTTTCTGTAGTTACGGATGAGCTGAACGTTACAGAATTAAATTGGCCAGATGTTTCTGGATTCAAAGTAGCAAATACAAGTTTAAACATTGATGTTGAAGTAGAAAATGCGGATGCTTGTGTTAGATATACGAGTGTTTCTATGACAGGTGTGGAGGTGAAAGAATCACCAAGTTGGTTACAGAACAGATTGAAAGCAATTGGCTTAAGTCCAATCAACAATATTGTAGATATCTCAAACTTCGTTTTACATGAAGTAGGACAGCCTCTACACATTTTTGATGCCGATCAAATTAGCGGTAATAAAGTGGTGGTAAAAAACCTTCCTTCTAAAACAAAGTTCACCACACTTGATGAAACTGAACGTGAATTAGATGAGCGCGATTTAATGATTTGCAACGATTCAGAAGGAATGTGTATTGCCGGTGTATTTGGTGGAATGACTTCGGGGGTTTCAGATAAAACCACAAACATCTTTATTGAGTCGGCTAACTTTAATCCTGTTTCTGTAAGAAAAACAGCCAAACGTCATGGTTTAAATACCGATGCCTCTTTCCGTTTTGAAAGAGGGGTTGATCCTGCGTTGACTGAATATGCTTTAAAA
>JBMYWA010000049.1:0-17767 GCA_049606935.1 Salibacteraceae bacterium | reverse complement strand
CGTGCAATTTGAAGCAAATGGTGAGGTTCAAACACGCCAATTTATTATCAAATAAAACGATAATTAATTCTTGAAAAGAAAGCCGTTACCTCAGGGTAACGGCTTTTTTAATGTTCAGATTTTTGGTTATAAAAAAAGCGGAATTAATGAATTCCGCTTTTTTAGTTTCTGGTTATGAGTTTATTTCTTTTTCATGGAAATTACCACCGGAATTCCGGAGAAATTATAATGATCTCTTAGCTTGTTTTCTAAAAATCGTTTGTATGGATCTTTAATGTATTGCGGTAGGTTGGCAAAAAATGCAAAAGCCGGAAATGGCTTAGGAAGCATGGTTACATACTTAATTTTAATAAATTTTCCTTTTAAAGCAGGGGGTGGATATTTTTCAATTATTGGTAAGAAAAACTCATTCAATTCAGAAGTTTTTATTTTCTGATTTTTGTTTTCATATACCTTTAAAGTGGCATCTAAAGCTTTTATTAGTCTTTGTTTATCCTTTACAGATACAAATACCATAGGTACGTCTACAAAAGGGGCGATACGTTCACGTATTTGATCTTGGTACTCTTTAAGGGTATTGGTTGTTTTGTTCTCAACCAAATCCCATTTGTTGATTAAAATAACTACGCCTTTTTTATTCTTTTGAATTAGGCTAAAAATGGATACATCCTGTACATTGAATCCTACAGTAGCATCAATCATTAAAATACAAACGTCTGACTCTTCAATAGACTTAATGGTTCTCAAAGTAGAATAGAATTCTAAATCCTCGTGAACTTTGGTTTTCTTTCGCAATCCTGCAGTGTCTACAAAGTCAAATTCAAACCCATAGGCATTGAAATGGGTATTTATAGAGTCTCTAGTTGTTCCTGCAATGTTGGTGACTATATTTCTATCCTGACCAGTAAGTTGGTTAATAAAGGAGGATTTTCCTGCGTTGGGTCTTCCAACAACTGCAATTTTAGGAAACTCACTTTCTTCTTTAACTTCTTCTTCGGGTAATCGGTTAACCAGTTCATCTAATAACTCACCTGTACCAGAACCATTAATTGCAGAAATTGGAAAAACCTCTCCCATACCTAGCTGATAAAATTCGTGAGCCATCATTTCACGCTCACTATTATCTGCTTTATTACTCGCTAAAATAATGTTCTTTTGATACGGCCTTACGATAGAAGCAACCTCTTTATCAAGATCGGTTAATCCATCCACTACATCAACTACAAAAATGATCATGTCCGCTTCATCTAAAGCGTGTGATACTTGGTTACGAATTTCTTTCTCAAAAACATCATCACTTCCGGTTACATAACCCCCGGTATCAATAATAGTAAAGTCTTTGTTGTTCCACTCAGACTTGCCGTAATGTCGGTCTCGAGTTACTCCACTAAATTCATTCACAATGGCATCTCTCGAGCCCACTAGTCTATTAAATAGTGTAGATTTCCCTACGTTAGGTCTTCCAATAATTGCTACAATTGCCATATTTGTTTGTTTTGATGGTTAAATTTCGTAACCGTATTTTTTTAATTTTTGAGCATTGTCTCTCCAGTTCTTATCTACCTTAACAAAGACTTCTAAAAAGATTTTTGTTTGAAAAAAATCTTCGAGTTCTAAACGTGCATTGGTTCCAATAAGCTTTAATTTACTGCCACCTTTACCTATTAAGATGCCTTTTTGAGAATCTCTTTCTACAATTATTTCTGCTCTAACTCTAATTATATTAGGCTCTCTTAAAAAGTCGGTAACTACTACTTCCGATGAATATGGGACTTCCTTTTTGTAAACCATTAAAATTTGTTCCCTTATTTTTTCAGAAACAATGAAACGCTCACTTTTATCGGTGAATTGATCTTTTGGATAATATGCAGGGGATTCAGGTAATAAATCTAGCAAAACATCCTTTAAAGACTCGATGTTAAATTTGTGTAAGGCAGAAGTAGGAATAACCATCGCTTTTGGAAATTCACTCTTCCAAAAATCAATTTTCTCATCTAAAATTTCTTGGTCAATAGTATCAATTTTGTTCAAGGCCACTACAATGGGGATATCAAGACTATTTATCTTGTCTTTAATAGTAGAATCCTTAAAATCTTTTTCACCAGCCTCTACAACTACCAAAAATATATCCGCATCACTTAAAGATTGATAGATGAAATTCATCATACTCTTGTGCAATCTATACGCTGGATCCACGATTCCAGGTAAATCTGAAAATATCATTTGATAATTTTCATCATTTACCATTCCCAGAATTCTATGTCTGGTTGTTTGTGCTTTTGATGTAATGATCGATAACTTATCGCCTACCAGTTGGTTAGCCAATGTAGACTTACCTACGTTGGGGCTACCAATCATATTAATATATCCTGCTTTGTGCATTTCTTTAAATTAGATTGCAAAGAAACGAAAAATAGTTATATATTTGCACTCCGAAAGCGAAACATACTACTTAATTCAAAGATACATCGCGGGGTGGAGCAGTCGGTAGCTCGTTGGGCTCATAACCCAAAGGTCGCAGGTTCGAGTCCTGTCCCCGCCACAACAAGCCTTCAACGAAAGTTGGAGGCTTTTTTTATGGTTAATATTTCCTTTTAGGAGTGAATTAATGAAAAAAAATGTAACCCATAAAAAAAGGAGCAACTAAGCTCCTTTTTTTAATAATTTTAATACTGATTAATAATCAAGTAAAGCCATCATAGCTTCGTATGCCTTGTCAGCATTTGGAAGCATAGCTTCTTCAAGTACAGAATTCAATGGAATTGCTGGTACATCTGCCGCAGCCAATACTTTTACTGGGGCATCTAGGTTTTTAAAGCATACATCTTGTACTAACCCTGCTAAACCACGAGCAAATGATTGTCCGTCTGGTTCTTCTGTTATGATTAAACACTTGCTGTGAAGTCTAACCCTTTCGTATATCAATTCTTTGTCAATAGGTGCCAACGAGCGCAAATCAACAATTTCAATTTGACCTTTTAATTTTTTTGCTGCGTTGTGCGCCCAATGGACTCCCATTCCGTAGGTAACAACAATTATTGATTTCCCTGAGTTTATATTGTCTTCAGATGCTTCAAGCGTAATGCGCCCTTTTCCAATAGGAACTACGTATTCTTCATCTGGTTCAATAGTCATGGCTCTTTCAGTGCCTTTAACCTTGCTCCAGTACAATCCTTTGTGTTCAAAAACAACTACTGGGTTTGGGTCGTAGTAGGCGGCTTTCATTAAGCCTTTCATATCTGCTCCATTTGATGGGTAAACCACTTTTATTCCTTTGATATTAGTTACAATACTTTCTAAGGAAGATGAGTGAAAAGGGCCACCACTTCCATAGGCTCCAGAAGGTACTCTGATTACGGAAGAAATTGCCCATTTACCGTTAGATAAATAGTAAGATCTACTTAGCTCTGTGAAAAGCTGGTTTAATGCAGGCCAAATATAATCGGCAAATTGGACTTCAACTATGGGTTTACACCCTGCTATGGACATTCCTACTGTGCTACCAATAATAAATGCTTCTTGAATTGGGGTATTGAATACTCTATGGTTACCAAAAGATTGGGCTAAAGTAGCAGCCTCTCTAAAAACGCCTCCTAGTCTACCCCCAACATCTTGACCATATAACAAGGCCTCAGGATGCTTTGCCATAATTTCACGAATAGCAAAAAGAGCACTATCCACCATAACGGTTTTATCTTTACCTTCTGGAGCTCTTACTCCTTTTTCTTCCGTGATTGGAGTAGGAGCATAGTCGTATGTAAATAAATCTTCGGGAGTTGGATCAGCTGCTTTTTGAGCTTTTTCAAAGTCAGCTTGAACTAAAGCTTTAGATTCGTTTTCAATTGTAGCGATTTCTTTTTCTGATACACCAACCTCTAATAACTGTTCTTTAAAACGTGGGTATGGATCTTTAGCCATGGCTTCGTCATAATCGTCTCGGTACGTTTCCCTTCGTACTCCAGAGGTATGGTGACCTAGTAAAGGTACACTAGCGCGAATTAAAAAAGGTCTGCGTTCATTCCGAATAGTATTAAGAACTTGTTCTAATTTAATGTACGATTCAAAAAAATCAGCACCATCAAATTCTACAATCTCAATTCCTTTAAAACCCTTTGCGTATTCTGCCGAATTTTGTAGTCTAATTTCAGAGGCATGGGCAGAAATGTCCCATTCGTTGTCTTGAACAAAGTATAATATTGGTAGTTGCTTTAAAGCGGCCATATGGAGTGCTTCCGAAATTTCACCCTCGGTCATTGCTGCATCACCAATAGAGCAAACAACTACAGATTTTTCTTCTTTAGGCGTATATCCAATGTTTTCTGTTTCTCTGTATTGAACACCCATGGCTAGACCAGTTGCAGGAATAGCTTGCATTCCAGTAGCAGATGATTGGTAAGGCATTTTGGGTTTATCATCATCCTTTAAAGAGGGATGTGAATAATATAAACGCCCGCCAGAAAATGGGTCGTCTTTTTTGCCCAATAATTGCAGCATGAGGTCGTAAGGAGTCATTCCAACTCCTAAAAGAATGGAGTCATCTCTATAATAGGGAGAAACATAATCTTGCGGATTTAATTGTAATCCTAAAGCCAATTGTACGGCTTCATGCCCCATAGAAGTGGCATGAACATATTTACCTGTGATGTCTCTTTCATTTTCATATAAAGTTGACATTGCTCTGGCTTGAGTCATTAATGACCAGGCTTTTAACAGCGTTTCCTTTGATACTTCTCTTGTTTTCTTTGTTTTCCCCATTTCAATTCCGTATATAAATTGGCTATAAAGGTAAAAAATAAATTGATATATCGTATATAAGCAAAAAAGCCAGTTTATTATTTCAATAAACTGGCTTTTTGAAGAATTTTATACTTCTAGTATTTGTATGTTAGTCCAATACCAACTGTTTCTTTAAATTGAACTGCTGGTCCAACGCGAAGTGGTTCGCCAGCATTATTTCTATCTAGTACAATTGCTATATCTTCATCGTAAATTAGATTAGTAGTAATTGTAGCAGAAAGATATTTGTTTACTTGCATAACCAAAGCTAGATTCCATGTAACATCAATTGCTCCGAAGTTGTTTAGATAGTCTGTAAAAAAATCGGCTTGAGTGTTTAAAGTAACGTTTTCTAAAATCTCCTTTTTAATGTTTATCTTGGCATAGGCACCTATCTCAGTTCTTGTTTTTGCACCTACATCGTTTCCATATTTTCCTTTGCCCGTTGGGTTTCCATCGGAGTCAGGAACATCAAAGTTGGCTAATGAATCGTTCATAACAAAAGTGAATTTGCCTGTAGCAGGAGAGAGATTTACGTTCAACCAGTCTTGATGTTTGAAATTTGCACCAATACCCACAAGTAAATACCCCGGAGCCATTAGGTCAGAAATTTTTAAGTCCACATCATCTGGGTCAAAACCCTCATTGAATTGAGATCTTAAAGTTGCAAAACCGTTTAAATCCCATTTATCATTTATTTGATGTCCTGCTTTTGATCCAATTTCCCAGCGATCATCACTTTTGGTTAGATCTTGTTTTCCTTGTCTAATAACCCCATAAGCTAGTTCGGCATAATTATCCCAAGTCCATTTGCCTTTTTTGTAGTTAAATGTTCCTTTGTATAACAGTGTTGCAGCAAAACTAGGTTCACCACCCCCTTGCCAATTATACAGGCCAACATGATTTAACATAAGTCCTACGCCTCCTTCAATTTTCCAATTGGGAGGGATGGTGTCTGTACTAGCAGTGTCTTGAGCAAAAGCAAAGTTCGCAAATGCGATTATTCCTAAAATGAGTAGTATTTTTTTCATGTGTGAGGAGTTTTTAAATAATGATTAATCCATGTTTTGGTAAATCATTTTCAATTTAGATTCTAATTTAATTAATACTTGTTTGTTATGTTCAATTTTTTGTTCTACTTCTTCTTTTAAAGCATTGGCTCCTTTGCTATTTTTAAAGAACCCGAGATTATTTTCGTATTGTAAGATGTTTGTTTTTGTAGTTCTTATCTTTTCACGCACGTGATGCGCTTCTTTTTCTAATGCTTTTTCTGGGTTTTGGGCACCGGCTAACTCGTTTATTTTAACTTTAAACAAATAGTCGCTTAATTCCTCTTCAGGAATTCCAATTTCCGTAAGCTTTTTATGAATCGCATTTTTGTAATCAACCGCAATTTTTTGTTTTTCGTTCATCGGAACAAAACCAATTTGATTGAATTCTAAAATTAAGGCGTCAATTTTTGAAATTGACGCATCATCGTTTACGTTGACTTCTAATGAATTTATTTTTTCTACAACTGATTTTTTTCTGTTTAGATTTTCTTTTTGATTTTCAACCTCTTGTTTTTGTTGCGTTTTTCGGTTTTCAAAAAAGGTATTGCATACCGATCTAAATTTTTTCCAAAGCCTTTGCTCGTCTCTGTGATGGGCGGCTCCAATGGTTCTCCATTTTTTTTGTAAATCTGTTAGGGTGTTTGCTGCAGACCTCGGATTATCACTAGATAATACTTCTTCTGCCTTTTTTATCAACGCTTCTTTATTGGCCTTGTTTTTATCAAATGCGGTTTTTATTTCAGCGTAAAAATTGCTTTTTGTTTTGAAAAAACTATCTGCCGCAGTTTTAAATTCGTTCCAAATTTTCTCATTATCTGATTTTGGAGCAAAACCAATTGATCTCCACTCTTTTTGTAATTCGAGTACTATCGAGGTATGTTTTTTCCAGCTCTTATCTGAGGTGATATTAAAGGAGTTAATTTCAACAAGTCTTTTTACTAGAGCTTGTTTCTTTTCTAAATTTTCCTTTTGCTTCTCTTTTTGTGATTTGTAGAAAGTTTTAATTTTATTAAAAACTTCATGATGCGACTCCCAAAATTCATCGCGTATGCCTTCCCATTTCTCTTTATATGTTGGGCCTATTTCATTCCATTGATTGGTTAATCTTCTTGCGGTGGAATCCATATCCTTGAAACTTTTCATCTCAAGGGTTGCTTTCATTTTAGCTACAATTTCTTCCTTTAATTGTAGATTCTTTTTTAAATCATTTTCAAGAAGTTCTCTATATATATGCATATTATAGAAAAATTCATCTCTTGCCTTTGAATAAGCGGCATCAATTTCTTTTACCTTATCTTGAGGTATTCTTCCTGCAGATTTCCACGACTCCTCAATTTCTTTGAAGGCTTCATGAGCTTTTTTAATATGCTCTTCTGCTTTTAACTCTTCAATTTTTTGAAGAAGCTGGGTTTTTAAATTTAAATTGTCTTTTTCAACATTTTGAATTTTCTCTTTGAATTCTTTTTTCTTTTTCGACAATTCTGCCCATAACTCATCGAATTTGGCGTCATTGGCATCGCGTTCTAATTTATATTCTTCAGGATTTCCTCCTTCTGCTACAAATTTTTCTTTTTGTTCGTTTACTTGATTTGCAATGGCAACTTGATAAGCTTCCAACAAAGGTTTTCCTTTGTTGATCAATTCTTTAGACATTTCTTGTTGAACAAGTTCTTCTAGTGCGGTAATAATCTCTTCTTTCGTCATATTGGAAGGATGTTTAATTCAAAATTGATTGTTGAATATTGTGTTTCTATGGCAAGTTTAATAATTATTTTGCTTTGAATTGCGCTATTGCGTTTTTTGTAAAATCAGATAACACTAATTTTCCACTAATTTCTGCTCTTTTGTAAAGCAATTCAGTCCAATCTTCACTGCCTTCCCAAAAAATGGATTTCAGACTGGAAAGTGCTTCTGGGTTGTAAGAGTTTAGTTTTTGAGCGTATGCTAAAATTGCGGCATCCATTTCTTCGGCTGTTTCCGAAACATGGTTGTATAATCCATTTTTTAAGGCCCAATCAGCAGATTGCCATTCATCCGGAGTAATAGCCATCATATTCATTTGATTGTTTCCAATTTTTCTGGCTACAGCAGGTCCTACCACAAATGGTCCTATACCAATAGCTAATTCACTTAGTCTAATAGCTGAGAATTTTGTTGCAAAACAATAATCTACCGCAGAAGCTAGTCCAACTCCACCTCCTACTGCTTTACCCTGAACTCTTCCAATAATGATTTTTCCGCAAGTTCTCATTGCGTTAATTACATTTGCAAAACCAGAGAAAAATACTTTACCAGTTTCATAATCATTAATACTGGTTAGCTCTTCAAATGAAGCGCCCCCGCAAAAAGCTCTTTCACCTCTAGATTTCAAAATAATCACATTTACTTGACTGTTTTGTCCGGTGTTTTTTATGGTTGATGCTAATTCGTTCAATAAATACCCTGGAAGTGAATTACTCATGGGGTGGTAAAATTCAATGGTGGCAATACCATTGTCTAAATGAAATTCAACGTGACCTTCGTTCTCTGTGTTCTTATTCATGGCGTTTTTTTAATTGGAGAAGTTATGATTGATCAATGGTTTTCACCATTGTTAAGATAGTAGCTAATGCAACAGTTTCGCCTGTTTCATCGTAAACGTCAACTAAAAATTTCACAATTCCCTTTCTAAATTCATCGTCTTCTCTCTTTTCTTGTAATACTTTTTCTTTAACCGTTAATCTTACCCCAATTGTGGTTCCTGCATAAACAGGTTTGGTAAATCTACAATCTTCTAATCCGTAATTTAATAATACGGGCCCTTTTCCTGGGTCAACAAAAAGTCCGGCAGCGGCTGAAAGAATAAAATATCCATGAGCTACTCTTTGTTCAAAAATGGTTCCGTCTAGTGAGGTTACATCTGTATGGGCGTAAAAATGGTCCCAACTAACATTTGCAAAGTTAACAATGTCCGTTTCTGTAATTGTTCTCTTATGGGTATGCACTGTCTCGCCAATTTCCAAATCTTCAAAATGTTTTCTAAAAACATGAACCGGTGTTTCTAAATATTTGCCCCCAGGTTGATAAACTTGAGTAATGGCGCCTAACGTAGTTGGGCTACCTTGAAGAGAGGTTCTTTGCATGTAATGATAAACACCGCGTTTTCCGCCCATTTCTTCTCCGCCACCAGCGCGCCCTGGACCACCGTGAGTAAGCAATGGCATTGGAGAACCATGGCCAGTACTTTCTTTTGCAGAGTCTCTGTTATTAATTAAAATACGACCATTATAAGCAGCAGCGCCCATAACAAAATCGGTAGCAATTTGATTATTTGAAGTGGTAATAGAGGTAACCAAACTACCAAGCCCCATTTGAGTTAGTTGAATAGCTTCGTCTAAATTGTTATAGGGTATTATGGTCGATACCGGTCCAAATGCTTCCGTGTTATGAACGTCTGTTTTTTCAAATGGACGATCGTTATACATTAGGATAGGCGACATGAATGCACCTGTTTTTGCGTCTGCCCCAGTAACGTTTAATTGGTCTAAGTTTCCAAATACAATTTCTTGTGAATTGGCCAATTGATTTACTTTTTCTAGAACTTCTTCTCTTTGATCTAAACCAGCCAGAGAGCCCATTCTAACCCCATCAACTTGAGGATCGCCAATGGTGGTTTTTGCTAATCTTGCACTAACAGCTTGTTGCACATCACCTACTAAGTTTTGTGGAACCATGATTCTACGAATTGCAGTACATTTCTGTCCAGCTTTAACCGTCATTTCTCTTGCTACCTCTTTTACGAAAATATCAAACTCTGGTGTTCCTGGTACTGCGTCTTCACCAAGTACTGATGCGTTCAGTGAATCTGCCTCCAGATTAAAAGGAATGGAATTGTTAATTACATTTGAATTCGACTTTAATTGTCTCCCTGTATGTGCAGAACCTGTAAAGGTAACCACGTCTTGCATTTGTACATGCTCAATAATCCCTCGTGCTGAGCCCACAATTAGCTGAAGAGCACCTTCTGGTAGAATACCCGATTTATGTATTTCTTGAACCATTAACTCCGTTAAATAACTGGTAACGGTTGCCGGTTTTACAACGGCTGGTACACCAGCAAGTAGGTTTACGGCTATTTTTTCAAGCATACCCCAAATGGGGAAGTTATACGCGTTAATATGAACAGCCACTCCTGTTTTTGGTGTCATGATATGAGTAGCTGAAAAAGTGCCACCTTTCGACATTGGAACAGCCTCGCCATCAACACAAAAAGGAGTGTCTGGAAATTGACGTCTTAGGCTAGAATAGGCAAATAAGTTTCCAATCCCACCTTCAATGTCAATCCAAGAGTCCATTTTAGTAGCACCTGTGGCCCAACTTAGCTGGTAAAACAGTTCTTTTTTCTCATGAAGATAAAGAGCTAACTCTTTAATCATTCTTCCACGTTCATGAAATGTCATGTTTCGTAGGTTTTTGTTACCAACATTTCGGCCATAAGCCAAAACTTCTTCAAAAGATATCCCTTCTGTTGAAGTGTTTGCAATTACTTCTCCCGTAACCGCATTGAAAAGATCTTGACCATTTCCAGATCCTTCAATCCAACGCCCGAGTATATAGTTTTTTAGCTTCATCTTAAATCTAAATTGTAACGGGTAAAAGTAGGTTTTTAAGCAGGTTTTTAAAAGGAATTTCCTTTTAAATGATAGCTGGTTTTCTTTCGGTAAGAACGGAGGATTATAGGCTCTGAATTGTTTTATATTTGATTCCTTTTTAAATCCAATTTTTATGAAAAATACTGTTCTTGGAGTTGTTGCCGCCACTATTTTATTTAGTTCCTGTACTGATTCTAAAGTCTCAAAATCAAGCGAAAAAGAAATGATCGAGTGGAAGCAAATCCCTACTGTATTGCCAGAAACGAAAAAACAAGATTCTATTCGAGATTATTTTGGAGTAGCTGTTAATGATAAATATGCTTGGCTAGAAGACGATAATTCGGAAGAAACAAAATCTTGGGTAGCGAAAGAAAATGAAGTTACCGACTCCTATTTGGAACAAATCCCTTTCCGAGAAAAAATTAAAGAACGGTATACATCGTTAATCAATTATGAAAAAGTTGGAGCACCAAGAAAAGTAGGCGACTATTATTTTATGAATAAGAATGATGGATTACAAGATCAGAGCGTAATCTATTTTAGGAAAGGGGAGAAGGAGGATTGGAAAGTCTTTATGGATCCTAATAAAATGAGTACGGAAGGAACAGTTACCGTTAGTTTAATGGGATCTTCTTCTGATAACAAATTCATCACATATCGTTATTCGGAAGCAGGATCTGATTGGGGGGAAATCAGGGTGCGTGAAATTGCTTCAAATACAGATATAAAGGATGTTATTAAATGGGTGAAATTCTCAGGTGCTAGTTGGCTGGGGAACGGTTTTTATTATAGTGGTTTTGAAGCTCCTACAGCGGGAGATGAATTATCTGCTGAAAATAAGTTTCACTCAGTTTATTATCATGAAATTGGAACTCAGCAAAGTGAGGATAAATTGGTGTACAGAGATGAGTCAGACCCCAATTTATATCATGGCATATCTGTAACTGAAGATGAAAAATTTCTTGTTTTATATGTTTATCAAGGTACAGATAATATTGATATACACTTTAAATCAACGCAGAATTTAAAGAATGATTTCTTGCCATTAATTACTGGATTTGCATCAAAAAGTGATGTGGTTGATCATGTAAATGGTAAATTTTTAGTTAGAACAGATTTGGATGCACCTTTGAATAAATTGGTAGCTATTGACCCTAAGAATACAGAAAAGGCAAATTGGATAGAAATTATTCCAGAAACAGAAAATTACCTCTCCTCTGTATCTACTGGTGGTGGAAAATTGTTTGCGCAGTATATGATTAATGCAACAACGCAAATATCTGTTATGAATTATGATGGTTCCAACGCAAAAAAAATTGGTTTACCCGGTACAGGATCGGCATCTAATCTAGGAGGGAAAAAAGACGAAACCAAATTATTTTACTCGTTTACATCATTTTTATACCCGCCAACTATCTTTGAGTATGATGTGATCACAGGCGTGTCCAAAGAATATTATAAACCTCAAATTGATTTTAATCCAACGGATTATATAGAAAAACAGGAGTGGTTTACCAGTAAAGATGGGACAAAAGTGCCGGTATTTATTGTGCACAAAAAAGGCTTAGAAATGAATGGAGATAACCCTACGTTATTATACGCTTATGGCGGCTTTAACATTTCTCTAACTCCTTCGTTTAGCACTTCACGTATTATTCTGTTAGAAAATAATGGGATTTATGTTGTGGCTAATTTAAGGGGCGGTGGTGAATTTGGAGAAGCTTGGCATCAAGCGGGAATGAAAATGAATAAACAGAACGTATTTGATGACTACATTGGAGCGGCTGAATACCTAGTGGAGAAAAAGTATACTTCGCCAGAAAAATTAGCTATAGAAGGACGGTCAAATGGTGGTTTGCTAATAGGTGCGGTAATGACACAAAGGCCTGAATTGGCTCGAGTAGCTTATCCAACAGTAGGGGTAATGGATATGTTGAAGTACCATGAATTTACTATTGGATGGGGTTGGACGCCAGAATATGGTGCAAGTTCAGATAGTAAAGAAATGTTTGAGTATTTGTATGGATATTCTCCATTACACAATTTATCAAATGGCACTAGCTATCCCTGTACATTAGTGAAAACTGCCGATCATGACGATAGAGTGGTTCCCGCCCATTCATTCAAGTTTGCGGCCAGATTGCAGGAGGCTCATGTGGGTGAAAATCCTGTTTTAATAAGAATTGAAACAAATGCAGGACATGGTGCCGGTAAGCCAATTTCAAAAATAATTGATGAAGAGGCTGATCATTGGGCCTTCATGTTTTACAACATGGGCTATACAGATTTGTAAAGAAAGAAAAGCGGTGTATTCACCGCTTTTTTATTTTCTAATAACGTTAGTTGCGTTGGCCTGGGCACTGGGTAAGATTAGCATATCTGCAATATTAACATGTGCAGGTCTTGTAGCGCAAAACCAAATTGCTTCAGCAACATCGTTTCCCGTTAAAGGATCCAAGCCTACATAAACATTATCTGCTTTTTTATCATCCCCATAAAACCGAATATTGGAAAACTCTGTTTCAACTAATCCCGGAGCAATATTTGTGACTCTAATATGGTGTTTAGCTAAATCAATCCTCATACTCTGAGAAATTGCATCTACCGCGTGCTTTGAGGCGCAATAAATGTTCCCGTTGGGATATACCTCTTTGCCGGCTATGGACCCGATGTTAATAATATGCCCATTATTTTGATCCTTCATTAAAGGGATAATGTTTTTGCTCACATTCAATAAGCCCTTAACATTTGTGTCAATCATTCGGTCCCAATCCTCAAACTTACCTTCATCAATAGGAGATACCCCAACTGCCAATCCTGCGTTATTAATTAAGAGGTCAACTTTTCGATTGGTGACTTTTTTCAAGGAATTGGTAGTTTCCTCTCTGTTTCGTACATCAAAACACAGCGTTGTAATGTTGCTACCCGGATATTGGGATTTTAATAATTCCAAACGATCACCACGTCTACCAGTAGTAATAAGATTCCATCCCTCTAGAGCAAACTTTTGAGCGCATGCTTTTCCTATGCCAGAAGTAGCTCCAGTAATTAAAACAGTTTTTTTCATTCGAAAATTATTATAAACCTACTCCAATACTAAACCTAATAATGGGGTTGCTATAAATTTTATAAATGTCGTGTTCTGTAAAATTCCATAACAAATAAACGCCAGCAAATCCTTTATCCCCAATTCTAGATCCGTATCCAGCCCCGGCCAACAAACTATTAACCCAAAAATGCTCTCTTTGGTAATCAAACTCGCCATAAAGCATTTCATATTCGCCATGAATAAAAAGCCCTTCGTATACAAAAACTCTAGCAAAAGGTGCAATTCCATACGTGCTGGTAGAATATGACGAACCAGCTCTATTGTCGTTGAAATATCTATACGTGAATATACTCCCTATTAGAACATTATCTGTGATTGCATAGGCTATTAAAGGGGTAACACCAATTGCGGTAATGTTTCCAAACTGTAAATCTAAACCTCCTCCTACAACAAGATTATCTCCAAGAGGTCTGCCGCCAGAGGGTTTGGCACTAGGAGAGGAATTAGTGTTAGTCACTGCACTGGGGTCTTCAAACTGACATACTCCATCAAAGCTAGACAGAAACATTATTGAAATAGTGAGTAGTAGAATTCTCATTTTTTAATTTTGGTAAAAATACTGAATTATTGAAATTGAATAAACCTAAAATGTAATATGTATTCTTTCCATAACGATTGGAGTATTAACTTCGCCAAAACTTAAATTTATGAGTGATTTTATTGAGTTCGAAATTAATGAGGGGGTTGGAATAATTAAGTTAAATCGCCCAGAAAAATATAATTCTTTTGTTAGAGAAATGGCTCTTTCACTACAAGAGAAACTAAATTATTGTAATGAAAACAATGATGTTAGAGCCATTTACCTTACTGGAAATGGTAAAGCTTTTTGCGCGGGTCAAGATTTAGCGGAAGCTATTGACCCAAGTGGTCCAGAGTTGAGTAAAATTGTTTCGGAGCATTACAACCCAATAATTAAACTTATTAGAAGTGTTAAATTACCGGTGATTTGCGGTGTTAACGGTGTTGCTGCTGGTGCAGGCGCCAATATTGCGCTAGCGTGCGATATTACAATCGCTTCCGAATCCGCATCTTTTATTCAAGCTTTTAGTAAAATTGGGTTAATCCCGGATAGTGGAGGCACTTATTTTTTGCCTAGAATAATTGGAATGCAAAAAGCATCTGCTTTAATGATGTTAGGAGACAAAGTTTCAGCAAAGGAGGCCGAGCAAATGGGTATGATTTATAAGGTGGTACCTCCAGAAAATCTAAATGTGGAATGCATTTTAATTTCCAAAAAACTGGCAAATATGCCAACTTATGCATTAGCCTTGACGAAGGAGGCGATAAATTTGTCATTTGGAAATAACCTAGAGCAACAATTGGAAATTGAAGATCAATTCCAGTCTAAAGCAGGAGTTAGTTATGACTATGAGGAAGGTGTGAATGCATTTTTAGATAAAAGAAAACCAAAATTTAAAGGGAAATAGGAACTAATAATATGATGACATTAAGTAAGAATAGTAAGGTTGGGGTTATTGGCGCTGGAGCCATGGGCTCAGGTATAGCGCAAGTAGCCGCAACGGCTGGCCATGAAGTTTGTCTTTTTGATCTTTCTGCAAAAACGCTTAAAAAATCTGAAGCTAACCTAGCAAGGGTTATGGCTAGACTTGTTGAAAAAGGGCGGTTATCTAATTCTGAAGCAGACTTAATTCAGGGCCGTATTAAGTACGCAGAGAATTTAAGCCATTTTGATTCATGCGATTTTGTGATAGAAGCGGTTATTGAAAACCTGAAAGTCAAAAAGGATTTATTTGCTTCGCTAGAAAAAATAATATCTAAAGATACCATCCTTGCGTCTAACACCTCTTCGTTGTCAATTGCTTCTATAGCAGGTGAGCTCTCTAATTCCGAAAGAGTTATTGGTGTCCACTTTTTCAATCCGGCTCCACTTATGCCACTAGTGGAGGTGGTTCCTTCTTTGGTAACGGATAGAGAAATTAGTAATCAAGTATTTAATTTAATAAAGTCTTGGGGTAAAAAGGTTGTTTTAGCTAAAGATACCCCCGGGTTTATAGTGAATAGGGTGGCTAGGCCATTCTATAGCGAGGCTATTAAAATGTTAGAGGAAGGCTTTGCAGATATCGCAACCATTGATTGGGCGATGAGAGAAATTGGAGGCTTCAGAATGGGGCCTTTTCAATTAATGGATCTAATTGGACATGATGTAAATTACGTGGTTACGGAAACAGTTTGGGCAGAAATGTATTTTGACCCGCGGTACAAACCTTCCATTACGCAAAAGAGGCTAAAAGAAGCTAATTGGTTTGGAAGAAAGTCTGGAAAAGGGTTTTATTCATACGTTGAAGATGCGCCTCAACCGGAGCCAACAAAAGATTTCGAAAAAGGGGAAACTATCTTGAATAGGATTTTGTTTATGTTGATAAATGAAGCTGTCGATGCTAAGTTTCTAGGTGTTGCAACTGTTCAAGATATTGAAACCGCTATGACAAAGGGAGTGAATTACCCAAAAGGCCTTATTGGTTGGGGAAGAGAAGTAGGGTTCGATAAAGTGCTCGCTGGTTTAGAGTCTTTGCACTCTCGATATGGTGATGACAGGTATAGACCAAGTGTGCTTTTGAAAGATATGGTATCGGGAAAGGAAACTATTTAAAATTTGCGTTTTTTTCTTGGGTTTCTAGCCCCTGGTGCGCTACAATCACTAAATCTCCAATCATATTCACCCAATCCACGTTTCTTGCAATTTGGATTTATGAATATGGGTATTTTAATATGGGCGTATACATCTAACCGGTATACGTCCGTGTTAATCAAGTAGGAACCAATGTTGTCTGTTCCAATTGTTAAGTACCAAAATCTTACCCCTAATCCAAAGCCAGGTTTCCATAAACTATTAATACTTAAAGGTGCTGATAAACCAAACCGCTTTCCTTCAAATCGTGGGGTTATAGCCAATAGGCTAATTCTCTCTGCTCCAAATGAGTTTTTTAAGGGCATTCCGTATATTAATGTGCTATTAACATAAAACCCTTCACCAAAATTATAGTCAAATTGAAAAGAAAAAGATAAAGGTGTTTTTGCTTTGTAAAGGTTGTCAGATTCCGTAACCCCATTCGAGAATACCTTATCCATTTCCTCAATTATTTCTCCAATATTTGTGCCTCTCATGTCCGCATAATTTGACCAATCCCCTTGGGCATTTTCTACTTCCCTATATGATCCCTTAAATTTTATCGATCCCAAATCTAATATGGAAAAACCTATTCGGTATTTATAGTCAATATATTTGCATCCGCTTTGTGGGCTGTGGGGTTTGTAATACCTACAAGGAGCTACTTTCTTTTCGTAAGTTATTCCTAAATCTACTGCAAACCCTGTCCCTGGATGAAATCCAAAGTCAGATCCGCTATATTTTCCTGAATAATTTATTACATCCGCATTAACCGAATCATGCATAATGTAGTTGAAATTGTCCGCCAAAAAATTTAAACTACCTAAACCCAAAAGGTATTTAGCGTTTACACCTACGTTTACTAGGTCGTTCCCTTTTTGATAAAGAATCATTCCTCCGTTCACTCCAAACTCTAGGTAACTGACTGCTTTGGTTCTGTAATTATTTCCCGTTAAAGTGTCACCATAATATTCCGGAATTTGCAATCCATATATTAAACCACTTGTAAATTCCTTTGAGATATTTCTGCCAATTGCGTAATTTCTCATAGAGGAATTGACTCCTATTGAAAACTTTCCGAGACTTACATTTAATGCGGGGCCGGCAATCATGAGTTCCATCTGGCCGTCAACCTTTTCAATATTTAGGTTTTGAGTAGCCTGTGTAGGGAATTTCCCAGTTAAAGGAGAAAAATCATCTTTTGCTAAAAACGCTCCATTACTCGCGCCAAAAATGTATAGCCCACCTGCATGAATATCCATCCATGGTAATGGGTCAACAGCAATTGCCGGGTTTATCCTAATGCCTTCCGTTACATTAATATTGTCATGTGCAATACCCATTTGCATTTGGCCAAACAAACTTATATGCACAATACCTAAAATTAGAACGGTGTAAACCTTTTTCAGAATCACTGGGGAGATTTTTTTACAAATCTAAAGTGCATTTTTATGAATAAATAATACTAATTGGTCAATGTCTTTTAGATTTCCGTATGGGTTTGTTAATAATTGATTATTTTCCTCATGGCCTTCCCCTCCTTTGTTAGTTAAGGAAGAATGTCGGGGCC
>JBMYWA010000048.1:0-17844 GCA_049606935.1 Salibacteraceae bacterium | reverse complement strand
TATTAAATATAAGACTTACTATTTTCCGGATATGAATAATGTACGTTTTGGTTTAGTGGCTAGAGCGGGTTATGGGAAAGTCAACTTTTCGACTTTTTTCTCGTTAACTGAATTTTTTGTACCAGGTAGAGGGCCCGAAATGAAGCAGGTTTCGGTGGCTATTTCGTTGGTGCCATTTTAAAACAGTTAAGATAAAAAGATTGCAACTCCATACGATACTAAAAATCCCAAAGCCCATCCTACTATTACTTGTGTTAGGGTATGAGAATCTTGTTTGATTCTTGCTGTACCCACTAATCCTGATAAAATAAACAGACCTAAAATTATTTCTGGTGATGCAGGTAGTACGTCTGTGCTTAAAGCCAAAACAGCACCCGTGAACCCTCCAATACCCATCATGTGAGCGCTAATTTTCCAGAATAAGGTGATAATTAAAGTTAATGCCACTCCTATTACTCCTACTCCCACTACCGACATAACTAATGGTGGTAAAGAAAACTTTTGAAGTAAATAATATAGGCCAAACGTATAGGCAACGGTTATGGCCATGGGTACAATGCGCTCTTTGCGATGATCTAAATAGAAATTGGTTACTTGTTTTTGATAAACTAAATAAGCTACCGATATTAAAGGAGCTACAATAGTTAAGACTATTGAAATACCCATGAAAAAGAGCCTTCCCGAAGGAGTGATAGTGTAGAACAGATAACTGTTTTTTTGATACAACACAAAAGCCAGTAAATAGGTGGTAATAAGAATTGGGTGGGTAATGTACGATAGAATTTTTGCTAACCTCATTCTTACAATTCTTTGCGCAATCTGGCTACAGGTAAATTTAATTGCTCTCTATATTTGGCCACGGTTCTTCTGGCTATGTTATATCCGCGGTCTTTAAGAATATCCATTAATTTTTGATCGGTTAATGGTTTCTTTTTATCCTCCTCATCAATAACTTGATTAAGTATGTTCTTCACTTCTCGGGTAGACACTTCTTCCCCATCTTGTGTTGTTAATGATTCGGAGAAGAAATACTTAAGCGGAAGTGTTCCGTAGGGAGTTTGTGCATATTTACTATTGGCCACCCTTGAAATGGTAGAAATATCCATTTCTACCACGTCTGCTATATTTTTCAATATCATGGGTTTAAGTTTTGTTTCATCGCCTGTAAGGAAATACTCTTTTTGATACTCAATAATAGTATTCATGGTACCTAGTAAAGTATGTTGGCGTTGAACAATGGCATCAATAAACCATTTAGCAGAGTCAAGCTTTTGTTTTACAAACATCATGGCTTCCTTTTCTGTTTTGGTTACCTTTCCTTTTTTGCTTTGATAATCTGCTATCATATTGGCGTACTGTCTGCTTACCTTTAGATCGGGTGCATTTCTGCCATTTAGTGTAACATTTATTTCGCCATCATCTACGGTGATGTGAAAATCGGCTACTACAACAGTGGCTCCAGCGCCTCCTAAAT
Organism: Salibacteraceae bacterium; assembly: GCA_049606935.1. GTDB lineage: Bacteria > Bacteroidota > Bacteroidia > Flavobacteriales_G > Salibacteraceae > CAJXZP01. The sequence goes on along the minus strand of JBMYWA010000048.1, from coordinate 16,370 downwards.
TGCCTGTACTTCCAGGTTTGGGATTTAGCTTTGTAATTTCATCAATGGCATCTTTAAGTTCTTCATCGGTTAATTCAAGCTTGTTAGAAAGACGTTCATAGTGCTTTTTGGTGAATTGCTCAAAGCCTTCTTTAAGAATGCGTATAGCGTTTAAAACAGCTTCTTCATCTTGAGGTTTTCTTTCTAGCTGAAGTAATAAGCATTCTTGTAAAGAACGAGCACCCACTCCTGGAGGATCTAGGTCTTGAACTACGGTAAGAACGCTTTCTATTTCTTCTACCTCAACCATTATGTTTTGAGAAAAGGCTAGGTCGTCAGTAATGGCTTCTAAATCTCTTCGTAAATATCCAGATTCATCTAAGTTTCCAATAATATTTTCGGCAATAATTCTTTCTGTTTCGGTTAGGTTTCTAAGGTTTACTTGCGCGTTTAATACATCGGTAAAAGAAGCTCCTACAGATACTGGAGTGCTTTTTTCTTCATCGTCTTTACTATGATTGTTGGTATTTAATTTATACGAAGGTGTTTCATCATCATCTACGTAATCAGAAAAATCAAATTCTTTTTCGGCTTCATCTACCTCATCATACACATCACTGTATTCGTCTTCTTGTTCTATACTTTCTTCATCTCTACCTTCATCGAGAGCAGGGTTTTCTTCTAATTCTTCCTTAATTCTTTGCTCAATAGCTGCGGTTGGCACTTGCAACAATTTCATTAATTGAATTTGTTGAGGTGAAAGTTTTTGCTGAAGCTTTAAATGTAGTTTTTGACTGAGCATGTGTAGTATTTACTTGTAAACGAATTTAAAAGAATTGAGGTAGAATTACTACTAAATTCTATGCCAAAAAAAAACCCGATGCCAATTGGCATCGGGTTTTTCAATAATATTAAAAGTAAAATTATTTTACAATTACTTTTACAATCTCACCTTCAGTTGTTTCAATGATGTAAATACCATTTTCTAAACCTGAAACATCTAAGCGATTAATGTTGTTTTGTACCATTACCACTTGTCCGGTAATACTGTACATAGTGAAAGAAACCACTTTGTTGAAGTTAATGTTTCCTTCAGTAACAGGATTTGGATAAACAACGATTGGGTTGGTAGCTACTGCATTGATTACAGATAGCACTACACCATCAACGTTAGATGCGTTTGGAGTAGAAGTTTCAAAACTTACCCAAACTCCAGCACCATCAACACTTCTTCCATAAGAAACGTCAGCAAGAGAAGAATCCCATTCCACAGTATCCAAGATAGTTAAATCTTTAGTTGCAAAACCTAAGAAGTCAGCATCTAATAATTCAAGTGGTAAATGTTCTGCACCATCAGCCATATCTCCATCAGCCCATAACATTGTGAAACCCATTGCAGGAACTACAATTGGAGCCGCACATCTAGAGAAATAGAAAGGATCTTCTGTACCGAATAATAAACCAGTTAAATCCATTGGAGTTGAATTTGCATTGTAAATTTCAATCCAAGAATCAAAATCACCTTGAGGATCTGCAACAACAGTTTGGTTGTCTACCATTACTTCGTTTACAAATAAATCAGATACAGTAGAAGGTACGGTATCAAAATCAGAAACGAACATTGGGAAGATTTGGTAACCTTCGTCATGCGGTGTAGATGAATCAAATTGACCACCAATACCACTAACGTTAAATAATCCTGAAGGACCAGAAGTAATGGTATCTGCAATTTCAGTGTCTTTATCAATTCTCATTGTTAAAGTATCACCATCCATAGTTACGATATCTATATTAGCATTAGAACCAGCAGCGGGCCAGTCGGCTGGATCTGCCATACGAACTTGAATAAGAGAAATTGGCTCAGACTCTGTTTCTTCACCTAACTCAAAAGTTGGAGTAGGGAAATCAATACAGTTTCCTGTAGAAATTACAGTAACGCTATCAATTTGAATTTGCGCTAATCCATTGTATTGGTCAATTTCACCTACAACTCTAACCTCGTCTCCTTGATTAACAGTAAATGAACCAATGTTGCTAAAAGAAACTACATTAATACCAGCAGTACCATCATGAATGGTGAATGAATAACCACCTCCAAAAAGGTTTTTACCATGTACAATTCCTTCTAAAGCACAATAAACTCCTAAAGAATCTAATACAAAATCAGTATCCACTGTTCTTACAGTAGCGATGTCGTAAGTAGAAATAATTGGTAAAGCAGCACAAGAGTTAGCCGCACCAGGAGTACCGTAAATCATGTTAGCTACAGTAGAAGATACTGTACCTGCATAATACCAGTTAGCACCATCTGTAAAATCAGTAGATAAATCACATAATTCAATAGACTCAATATCTGAATAACCTGGCCAAGGAGCACCGTTATCATATTCAACTGCAACCACTGATTGACCTAAAGTGTTTGATAATTCAATCCATTCTCCACCACCTGATAAAGAACCGCCATCAACTCCCATAACATTTGTTACAGTTGGGAAAGCTACCATGAACGAATCAACGTCTTCTGTAAATACAAAGTAGTCACCAGCAGCAATAGAAAGGTTAGAATCAATACTTAGATCCATTCCTCTGGTAATATCCATACCACCTAAGAATACAGCTGATGTACCCATGTTGTGAATTTCAAAATAGTCGATGTCTTGAACACCTGCACTGTTTTGAGCATACATAATTTCAGTAATCATCAAGTCAGAACCAGAGTAATCATTGAAATAGAAATCAGTAGTGAACGGATCCATAACGTTGGCGTTACCAGAAGTATCAGCTACGTTCATAATGTTTACTGTATATTGAGTTCCATTTGCTAATGCTGGAGACAGTGTTAAAGTAACAGAGTCTAAAGAGGCAGATTGAACTGCTCCAGAAATTGTAATACCTGGAGTAATGGCATAATTGTTTACATCTGTTGCAGTAGTTGCATCAACTGGCTCAGAGAAAACAACAGTTACGCTGGTTGCTGAATGAAAATTACCGTCAACCACTTCTGGTTTTGTTGTATCTGAAGATACTGGAGCAGCAGGGGACATATTAACTACAATGTTGTCAAGAGCAAATTCATCTCTTCCACCACCACCAATGGCATCGTCACTAGCCCATTGAAATATGATAGTGTCATTGTTAGCCATAGTTACGTTAATACCTGCACTCTTTGGGTTATTTACCCACATAACAGAGCCTTGACTTAGCTCAGTAGAAGTGAAATCTAACGCAGTTACAGGCACAAAAGCAGCGCCATTAATCGAGTAAGATAAATTAAAGGTATTTCCTCTATCTGCATCGTTGTTTACGTAAAGATCGTAACCAATGAATACACTATCAACAGCATTTCCAGTTGTATTAATAACTTTCAACTGTAAATCACCCGGAGTAAAATCACTACCTGTTCCTTGGATTCCTAGAGCGGTGTCACCTGCTGCTATTTCAAAAGCATATAGGCCTCCACTAAATTCTCCACCAGAACTTCCGCCTTTAGCGTGGTCTCCAGAAGTAAAAGTACCTCCGTAAGTTGTGTTACCAGTACTAAAGCCATTGAATAACCAAGCGTTAGAATTTAATAACCCAACTCCAGGAGTTGCGTCTAAACCAGTACCAGCAAAAACACCGTTATTAACTCCTGTGAAAGAAGCATCAAAGGTGATTGTGTCGTTTGCAACACCAGTAGTAGTAATAAGCCATTGTGCTTGTGAAGTTAGCCCAATGGTAAGCATTGTTACCAATGCAAGAGTAAATTTTTTAACCATATCTTATTTTTTATTAGGTTTTAATATGGCGCGAAATTACATAACAAATCAATACAAATGTTACGCAAGTTGTGTTTTAACATTATGGAATTATTAACACACTAACATATTCATTACTACATAGGTTTTGATAAAAGAGGCTAGCTTAATGTTGAACTATAATTGGTATGGACTTCGTCCAATTTTCAGAACTAATTTTCACCATATAGTTACCCGGTTTTAAGGTGGAAATATGTAGTGTTTTTGTTATTTCCATTCCCGAGTAAAAGACTTTATCCTTTAAAACAGACGCACCATTAAAACTGTATATTTCTATTTGGTGTATACCTGAGTTAGGTAAATCTGATAGCTGCAATTGAATGTACTCATTTGCTGGGTTTGGGTAGATTTTTAATGAGCTTTTTTCATATTCATGAATTCCTATCCATATTTCTACTATCACAGAGTCAGAACCAATACAGCCATTTGAATCTGTTACAATTACCCAGAAGTCCCATTGAGGGTTAAGTGAATCAACCAAGTAAGTTTGATCCGTACTTCCATCCGGCCACAGATATGATGTGAAATTTGATCCTGCATCAAGCAAGTAGGTTCCTACGTTGTTCACAATGGTGTCTTGTCCTAAATCAACCACCACCTCCGGGTATACTTCAAAATTAAAAATGCCTTGTCCTGCACATTGGTTGCTGTCTGAAACACTCAGAGTTACACTATTTATTCCTGCGCTATAGGTGCTTGCGTTAACGGTAATAGAGCTTGTGTTTTCAAGTGTAGACCAATAATAGTTTTGATAGCTATTTATCGTGGTAAAAACAGCAGAGTCATAGGCGCATAATGTGGAGTCTCCAATTATTTGAGGTGATATTAAATTTTTTACAATAACAATTGCTGAATCAGAAGAAACACAACCATTTGAATTGGTGGCTTCCACCCAATAAATGGAGGTGTCTGGCAAAAATGTGTTCACATTTAAATACCCATTTGTAGAGCCGGTATTCCATATGTAGCTCGTGTAGCTTCCGGTTGCCGTTAAAGTAATTGCGGCATTGTGGCATACTATGGTATCTGAGCCAATATTCACAGGGATTAAATTACTCGCATTAATTTGGATAGAATCGGTTACGGAACACCCTAAATTATCAGTAATGGTTAAATAATTCCATCCGGTATGTAAAGAATCATTTTGTGCCATTGACCCATTATTTATCCAATTGTAAGCATAAGGAGCTGAACCACCGCTAGCTGTTGCTGTTGCGCTACCATTGTTAATTCCAGGACATAATTGGTTGTTGTTTAGTGTTATTGAAGTGTTTAAAACAGAAGGTTCTGTTAATTGTATGGAATCTTCTTGAACACAGAGATTACCATCAGTTATGGTAACCTTATACCATCCAGCACTTAAATTATTGTTAGTATCAGTAATAATTGAATTTGACCAATTGTAAGAATGGGGAAGCGTACCACCTACTGAATTGGCTACAATTTCACCATCGCTGCTGCCGTTACATGAAATGGAATCTGTTACCGTAATATTTGCATTTATTGGGGCTGGTTGGTGTATGAAAACAGAATCAATAGCTACACATGCATTATTATCAGTAACTGTAACGGTGTGCCATCCAGCGCCAATATTTGTGCATGAATCTGCAGTAGAACCATTACTCCATGCATAGGTAAAAGGGGCAGTTCCTGATGCAACGTTTACCGTTACGGAGCCATCTGTACTTTGCGGACAAGAAATAGGAGTGTTGGAAACGAAACTAAAAGTACTGTTACAAACTGTGGTTTGCGGTTGAATATTTAATCGTACTACTGGAATATATGAAGCATAAAACCAAGTGCCACCAGCCGAAGGGTCAACATAAACGGTCCATGGATTGGCCGTTTGAGGAGAGGTTGGGAAGGTTACTTGATCGGTATATGATTTTAAAGTAGCTACATACGAACCCGGAGGCAGCGTAGTACTTGGTATGGAAACACTAAAAACGGAACCTATATCAGCTGCCGTTAAAGGGATAAATTCATGACTTGCTAAAGGGGTATTCATATTTGCTTCATTATATAAATACACGCTAATTGGTTCACCAACTATAGATGAGTTTCCCACTTGTACAGAAATGGATGTGGCCACTGCGGTATCATTAAAAGAGTACTTGCATCCAATTTCAAACGAGCTTCCAGCTCCATACCAACTATTTCCAGTGGCGTCTCTATCTCTAGCATATGTAGTATCTGTAACAAGAAAATCAAGGGTGTCAGAATAATTGTTGGTTGGATTTGCATCCATAGAATCGGCAGATGTTTTAAAAGAGCAAGAATATTGGCCAATACCTTGATTTAGAACCAGAGAAGGGTTTAAATATACTGAATCTATTACCCCGGGAACAGAATTAATACCAACAGAAGACAGCGTGTTATTTCCGGTGGGGGTGGAAATAGTAGCGATTACTTTTGCGTTTGATTGGGTAGCTGCCCCTATATTGTTAAATACTCCACGAAATTGCATGGTATCCGTGTTAGCTTGAGATAATGGGATCATGCTATATGGTGCTACTAAATCAGAATCGGAGCCAGAAATGAAGGTGTAACTTTCATATTTTAGATCATTAGCCGGAGTTTGAGTAATCTTTATGTCGTCTACCATAAAGAAGTAATACCCAGGTCCGGATAAATTTATGGTGGATACCCCATCAAAGAAAAATGCAATTTTTGCGTTGGCTACATTTCCTAAATAATTAATGTTTTCATAAATAAATTCATCATTGTTACTGGTTATGTTAATTCCGAAATTTGAATCAAAAATGGTAATAGTATCTCCCCAGGTAGCTCCGTTATCGTTTGATAGTAAAAGGTATCCATCTCCGGCATATCTATAATAAAACGAGGTAAAAGAAATTGTTACATTGGAATAACCAATGGTAGAAAATGAATTGGATATTAACCAAGACTCATGTGGCGCAGGTGCGTTTCCAGTACCTAAATTGGTAGCAACTCCGTTATTATCTAAATAATCGGAGTCAAAAATCATAAACCCATTTGATGCGGTTGTTGAGTTAATTATTCCGGTAACTCCAGTAAAGGCTCCTCTAGAGCCTATGGTGTTATTAGGGGTAGTGGATGTTCCTCTATACTCCCATATAGCATTTGGGTTTGCTATTGAGTTAGAATTTCCATTAGTGGTCCATGCGCCATTTGAAACTCCATTTGTAGAACCTCCAGTAAGTCCGTTAGAAAAATCTTCTTGAAAAAGAATAGGTAATTGGGCGTAAGCGTTCACACATAAACACATGGTGAAAAGGGTAGCGCAAAAAGCGCGGAATTGGATTGTCATAAGGCTGCAATTTAGTAAAAGGCTAAAATAGCCCTAAATTATGGCATTGCCAAAACCACTACATTTTTGTAAACGGATTGTTTGTTTTCTAAATTGAATATTCGGAACATAACAATATACATACCTGTTGGCATAATTTCTCCATTATCGTTTGTGCCATTCCAAATTACTGCTCCGCTAGATTCAACCGACTGATTATTAATTAAAGTATTAATCAATTGCCCCTGATCATTATGGATGGTTACCGTAGCAATAAATCCGGCTTCATTAAACTCGTAATTAATAGAAGTCACATCTTTATAACCATCATTATTTGGTGTGAATGTTTTGGGTGAAACTGTAACAGCAGAATTTTCTGGGTTGCCACTATTGAATTGCGAATTTTCCATTCCTGGGGTTGCGTAACCCACGCTTGATGCTGCCGAATGCCAATTGTTTGCGGTATTGGCTCCAATTAAATAATTCACTCTTTCTAAACTCACCCCTTTTGGATCGGTGATTACCTCTAAGTGCATGGATTCATCGTATGCAAATTCATCATTCAGTAAGCCCATTTGATTAAGTAGAATTACTTCGCCATTACTGTTAGAATAAGTAGGCAAATCGGTTACCAAAAACACTCCATTTGCGCTATTAGGATATTCAAACTTAATATTTCCACTATCTTCGGTAAGTACTACAAAGTGTTGGGGTTTTAAAATGTAGCTTGACTCTGTAACAACTTTATAAGCAGAATCTCCAGAAGAGTTGTAATACAAAAGACTCCAGTTTTTTAAATCAATACTATTGGATGTGGTGTTATACAATTCTACAAAATCACTCCCTCCCGTATTGGGATTAAATAATACTTCATTAATCATAATGTCTTGCCTATTTGGTAAAGACACAAAAGCCATAGAATCCAATAAACTAGTTCCAGAGCAATCTTGGATGTTTAATGCGGTAATTTGATAATTTGTTTCGGTTTCCAGTACAGGAGATACGGTTAAAATAACCACATTTGGAAAATCAACCTTAGCCGAAGCATTGATAACCGAAATTCCATTGTTTAACTCAAAATTTGTAGGGACTATCAAGGATGGGTCGAGCCATTTAGAAAAAACCAACTCTATTTCTGAATTACTGGTAGCTGCGGCTGAAGCCAAAACAAATGAGACTGAAAAACGGGTGTCATATACACTATTAATTTGGCAAGGTGTGGCTTGATTAGACGCGTTTGATCCGGTCCAATTTTGACCACCTAAACAGCTTTCGGTTGGGTTGATTAACTCCAACGACCATCCACCCGATTTTTTATCGATATCATTGTACCAGTCATCTGAGTACAACACCAAATCAATTACTTCCGTAGCATTTTGTAGGGTGATCAAATCAGAAGAATTATTAAGCGATGGCCAAGAGGTTAAGGCAATTACTCTTCCAAAGCGCTCAAATTTTGAAGCGTTAATGTCTTCTGTTAAAATAGCATATTCCCCCGGAAATAATACTTCGTTTGGTAAAGCCACAGATGTACTTCTGTCGCTAAACAATAAGCCAGACAAATTTAAAGGCTCAGTGGTGGTATTGTAAATTTCAACAAATTCTGCTTCAGGAATAAAAATATTTCCTGGATCGGGGTTCGCATAAATCTCATTAAAAATTAGGTCTAATGGTTGTGGAGATCTACCAATAGCAATGATAATGGTGGTGTCGTTAATTTTATTTCCGTAACAATCTACAATATTTGATACTGTAAATTCATACATTTCGTTGGTTAGTAAATCGGGATTTACACCTACTGAAACCGTGGTTAAATTAATAGAGTTGGCTGATGTAATAGATCGGCCGTTGTTAATACCAAAATTGTTAACGGAGATTTGAGCAGAATCAATTGATTTATTGAAGGTTAATTGAATACTATTTAATCCAATTACAGAAAATGATTGAACCTTAGGTAAACTATTATCAGGAGTATTATTGAAAATACTATTCTGAACCCCTGGGGTTCCGCCATTTGCGTTAATTGATCCGTCCCAATTGTTTTTATCGCTACAAGGAGCAGTAGGATTAATTCTTTCTAAAGTCCAGCCTCCATTAGCTTTTGCGCCATCAGAAAACCAAGAAGAAAGATAGGCAACCGTATCTACCAAAATTGCATTTGGATCACGCAAACCAAGATTATCACCCGAATTATTTAAAGATGGCCAAGAGCTTAAGCCCAAAGTGTTTCCAAATGGTTGAAACAAGGTGGTGTCAGCTTCTTTGCATAAGATCAAATTTTCGTTAGGTAATAAATTGTAGTTGGGCAAGGTTACCGATGAAGAAGCATCTCTATACTGCCAATTTAAAAGGTTTATGGTATTGATTGTAGTGTTGGTTATTTCAATAAATTCTGCTTCTGGAAGTCCAACAACGGGTGTAGGATCTGCAAAAATTTCATTGATCACAATATCTCCATAATTAGCAGGAATAACCGTGTTTACCGTAAAGTTAGAGGTTTCTGTGGTAATAGCGTTTCCGTTAATGTCTTCTACATTAGTTACCGTTAATACGTAGTTGTTATTTGGAATAACATTAGAGTATGTAAGATGCACTATGCTAGAGTCTATGGCATCTCTTAAACTAGATGACGGATTTCCAATACCATTATTTACAGCGTAATTTGAAGTGGTTTGTGAGGTAACCAAATCTACCGGTTCGTTAAAATAAACATCAATTTCGGTAGCCGAAACAGATACCGCGCTATCAATTGTTGGTGGGAAAATGTCGGTTATTGGGCCGCCTGTAACCACAAAATCATCAAAAAAGAATTTGGTGCTTCGGGTACTGGTGTATTTGCAAAAAACGCCAAAATAACTAGAAGTAGTGGTACCCGTATGAAGTACAGTTCCTTCAGAAATAAAAGTGCCACTTCTAGCAGTATCAATTAATAGCTCCCAATTACCAAGCATATCGCGCGTTACTCTAATACTTAGATGCGGTGAAGTAGCCACGGTTCCATTTGTACCATCAATAATTTTGGTAACAGAAGTTCCGTTTTGATAGAATAAGCTAACATCGTCTAGTAACCCAGAAGCCCCCCCAATTTGTACATAATACCCATTTAAAGAACCAGATAAATCATTAGAAGTAGAGGTTAAATAAACCTTTCCGTAGTTAGAGGTGGAAGGGTCAAAAACTAAGCGCACATTAAAATCATATTGTGCGTTTCCAATAGCTTGGTTGGCTGTAACCAAATAAGAAGTACTTGTGGATGCCGGAGCATTTAGTTGTAATTCGTTGGTTGCCGAAACCTGAAAATCGGCCGTATTACCTGTCCAAGTGGGGTTGTTGGTAAAGTCGCCATCTGTGAAATCATCTGTAAACTGGGCATAAATTGAATTAGTTGACATTGCTAGAGCCAGAGAGATAATTAATAGTATGTGCTTTATCATATCGTCAAAAATAATGTTTGTGAGCGTTTTTTGGAATGGTTTTGAAAAAAGCCAATCGTTTAATAATTTGAAAACAAACTACACCTACTTTTTGTAATTATTAAAAAGGGTCTAAATTGCAACTTGGTTTTACGATATGGGAAAAATAAATAAAATAGCGGTATTAACTTCAGGAGGAGATGCTCCGGGTATGAATGCAGCCATACGAGCAGTAGTGCGAGCTGCTATTGATTATGGAATGGAAGCTGTAGGAGTTTATCAAGGATTTGAAGGCTTAATGACTGCTAACTTTATTCCTATGAATGGAAGATCGGTGAGTAACATTATTAATAGAGGAGGTACTATTTTAAAAACTGCAAGGTCGGAAGAATTTAAAACAGAAAAGGGCAGAAAGAAGGCACATGGTAATTTGGTGAAAGCCGGGGTGGATGCTTTGGTGGTTATTGGTGGAGACGGTTCTTTTACGGGTGCTCGAATTTTTGAACAAGAATTTAATTTTCCATGTATTGGGATTCCGGGCACCATTGATAACGACATTTACGGCACTGATTTTACCATAGGATTTGATACAGCTGTGAATACGGTGATTGAAGCGGTTGATAAAATTAGAGACACAGCGAGTTCGCATAATCGGTTCTTCTTTATTGAAGTAATGGGTCGTGATTCTGGGTATATCGCTTTGTATTCTGGAATTGCTTGTGGAGCCGAAAAGGTCTTAATTCCTGAACAAGAAGGGGAGTTTGAGTCGCTAATTGAAACCCTAAGGCAAGGGCAAGAGCGTAAGAAAACTTCTAATATAGTTATTGTAGCCGAGGGAGATCAAGAAGGTGGAGCCTACGAAATAGCCAAAAAAACACAAAAGGAATTCCCTGAATTTGATGTAAAAGTGACCGTTTTAGGCCATACCCAAAGAGGCGGAGCACCAACTTGCTCTGATAGAGTGATGGCTACCAGAATGGGGGTGAAAGCAGTAGAATCTTTAATGCTAGGCCGTAGTAATATTATGGTAGGTATTGAAAATAATCATATAGTAACTACTTCCTTAGAAGATGCCATTAAACAACACCCAAGTTTAAATCCAGAGTTGCTAAAGGTTGCACATATTGCATCTACCTAAATTTAGGTCAAATTAGCATGGCTTTGTAAATTAGTTAGATATAGCGATTTGTTTATTGGTTTGGAAACAATTTGGTAACATAAACTTAATATTTAACCACTGTTCTTCTTTTTTCCTTAATACATATTTGCAGCGATTTTAAACCGGTGTCGGAGCGGGTTTTTATTTTAAAATATTAGGGATGAAGAAAATTTTTACATTTTCACTATTGGTATTGTTGAGCACAATTTCATTTGCTCAAATAAACTACAAAGGATCTTTTGGTAAAGGACTTAACTTTAAAACAGAAGATGGTTCGTTTGGATTAAAAGTGGGAGTTCGGGTGCAACCGCGTTGGGATTATGTGTATATCGAAGGAACTAAAGCCTTTGAGCAACAAGCGTGGGTGGCGCGTGGGCGTTTAAAGTTTGATGGTTTTATGGTGAATCCAGATTTACGTTACAAAATTGAGTTTGACGTAGTTGGAGGTTATATACGTGATGCCATGGTAAAGTACAGATTTGCAAAGCACTCTGATTTATGGTTTGGACAAGGTAAACTTCCAGGTAACCGTGAACGTGTGGTTTCTTCGGGTAACTTGCAGTTCGTAAATAGATCAATAACCAATAATGCCTACAATATTGACCGTGATGTAGGTATTCAATTTCACCACTTTTTTGAAGTAGGAAATAAAATGATTATTCGCGATATGTATGCATTATCTACAGGTAACGGTATACGTAACAAACGATTTAAGCCAAAACCATCGTTAACCGCAAAAATTGAAATATTACCTATGGGTTGGTTTGAAGGTAAGGGAGACTATGTAAGTGGTGATTTAAAACGCGAGCAAACTTTGAAAATGGCTATTGCATTTAGTGCTGATTATAACATGGATTCGTATAAATCTCATAGTCATATTGGAGCAATACTTGATGGAACCAGAGACCTATTAACTTTAAATGCAGATATTTTGTTCAAGTATAAAGGCTGGTCTTTAATGTCTGAATTAGGTATGAGATCTGCTGAGAACGGAGACGCCATTGTGTACGATGATAATAATGTAGCAAGCGAAGCATATTATACGGGATGGGGTGTAAATACACAAACCGGTTATTTATTTAAAAACAATTGGGAAGTTGCGGTTAGATATGCCTTTACAAACCCGGATGATTTAATTGATAATAATGAAACTCGTTTTGATTACTATGAAAAGCAAACGGATCATACGCTTTGTGTAAGTAAATATATTGTGGGGCATAAACTAAAAGTGCAAGCAGATATAAACTATAGAGATAGAGAATATAGCAACAACCTTGTACAAGGTAGGCTTCAAATGGAAGTTCATTTCTAAGTCAGAAAAAGGATAATAAGAAGCCCCGCTAGAATTAACTAGCGGGGCTTCCTTTTTTAATAGGTATTGTTATTTGACCGGAGCCAAAGTAAAATCTAACCTTCTGTTGGCTAAATCGGCTTCCTTAACGGTGATTTCTACTTCATCACCTAATTGGTAAATCTTTCCAGTATTATGACCAATTATACGGTGTTGCCCTTCATCAAATGTAAAATAGTCACCACTAATTTCTCTTAGTCTAACCATTCCTTCACATTTATTTTCAATAATCTCTACGTAAATACCCCATTCGGTAACTCCAGAAATTAGGCCCTTAAACGATTTTCCAATTTCGTTTTCCATGAATAGTACTTGGAAATATTTAATCGATTGTCGTTCAGCGTCAGAAGCTTTCTTTTCTTGAATGGAACTATGCTTACACCATTTTTCATAAACATTATCATCCGCAGATGGTTTTCCATCTAGGTATTGCTGTAGTAAGCGATGCACCATCATATCTGGATATCTTCGAATAGGAGAAGTAAAATGCGTATAGTTTTTAAAACCTAATCCGTAGTGACCAATATTTTGAGTGCTATAAACGGCTTTAGCCATTGTTCGAATAGCCAAATGCTCAATCATTTGTTCTTCACGTTGCCCTTGAACCTCCATTAATAAAGCATTCATAGATTCCGCAATATTTTCGGTATTGGTATTGAATTTGTACCCAAAAGTTTTGATAAACTCACTAAACGCTAATAGTTTTTCAGGATTTGGTTTATCATGTATTCTATACACAAAGGTTTTTGGAGTTTCTCCATTTTTAGGAATAGCAATTTTTGCAGCCACTGCTTTGTTGGCTAAAAGCATAAACTCTTCAATTAGTTTATGAGCATCTTTTTGAACTTTAAAATGAACCCCCGCAGGCATTCTTTTTTCATCAAGTGTAAATCTTACCTCTACTTTGTCAAAGGCTATAGAACCGTCTTCTAAACGTTGTTTACGTGTAATCTTAGCCAATTCGTTTAGTTGAATCAACTCTTCTGAAAATTCACCCTCGCCAGATTCTAGGATGTCTTGAACTTCTTCGTAGGCAAAACGTCTATCCGAATGAATAATGGTTCTTCCTATCCAGGTATCCACTATCTTGGCTTCTGGCGTTATTTCAAAAATGGCTGCAAACGTAAGTTTATCTTCATTTGGCCTCAACGAGCAAACCCCGTTAGAAAGAACCTCTGGTAACATAGGCACCACACGATCTACTAAATAAACCGAAGTAGCTCTTTCTATAGCTTCTTGGTCTATCATGTCTCCTGGCTTCACATAATGCGTTACATCTGCAATATGAACGCCTACTTCAAAGTTTCCGTTAGGTAATTTTTGAAACGAAATCGCATCATCAAAATCTTTTGCATCAACTGGGTCAATGGTTACCGTTGTTATTTTTCGGTAGTCTTTACGTGCTTTTAACTCGGCATCGCCAATAGTTAGTTTGATTTTTTCTGCTTCTTTTTCCACTTTTTCAGGGAAACGATGTGGCAAATCAAATTGAGCTAATATGGAATAAGCTTCCGTATCTGAATCGCCTACATTTCCAAGCACATCAATAACCTCCCCAAAAGGGCTTGAGGCATCTTTTGGCCATTCGGTAATGGCGGCAATACATTTTTGTCCGTTTTTGGCTCCTTTTAATTTACTAAGCGGAATAAAAATATCTACGGGCATATTCTGGCTATCTGGTACCAGAAAGGCAAAGTTTTTGGAGATCTCAATTATCCCCACAAAGTTGGTTTGAGCACGTTCTAAAATTTCTACTACCTGTCCTGAATGACTTTTACCTCGTTTGCGAGATAACAATGCCACTTTTACCTCATCGCCATCTAAGGCATGATTAGTAAACTTTGGAGCAATAAAAACATCTTCTTGAAACGAATCAGAAATTACAAAAGCAATTCCATTTCGTTTTAATTCAATTTTTCCAGTAATGAATTTGGGTACCGAAATAGTTACAAATTTACCCGGAGAAGTTTCTTGCAGTTTTCTGGCTGCCTTTAGCCCTCCAAGGGCTTTAATAATTAAGTTTTTATCTGCGCTACTAGTGTATCCTAGTTTAGCGGCAATTTGCTTATAGTTAAGTATTTTGTTTGGCGCTTCCGAAAAAGCATCCATAATCTTATCTTTTATTTTCTTTAGGTTCTTTCCTTTTTTTGAATGGATTTTACCTTTCTTTTTTCTTCCCATGAAATTTTATTGGGTGGTTAATTAACTGCGAAGATTTGGCGTGAGAATCACGAGAATGTTATCTCGCAGAGTTGAATTGTAAGGCAAATGTACGGTTTTATATGTTTATGGATGTTAAGCCAGTTTTAACTTTGGTTTTGTGTGAATTAAGTTTCCTTTTTTCTAAAGGAATAGATTATTAGTTGATATACCTTTAGAATAGTAAAAGAGTAAGAAATCAAGCAAGTTAAATTGCCAATGAAATAATTGATGTGCTTTCATGATTGTCTGTTGTGAATAATTGTAAAAAATAGGTTGGTATTAGCCTATTATTATTATTGGCATCTAAACGAAACCCCAGTTTATGGCAAAAACAACTCTTTCTATCCTCACACAAGAAAATTGGCTGGAAGACCAGCTGCTTTTTTGCGTTAAAAAATCCAATTACACCGTGGGTTTTCACGGACAAAAAGAAGATGCGTTTTTAACTTTCCTAGATCAAAATAAGGTTGTCGATCATGTACTACTAATTAAACCATCTTCTCAATATTCAATGGCTTTGGATGAAGCTGAGCTTCGTAAGACTGCAAAAATAGACGTGATAGTTGTAGGGAGTCATATCCCTGAAGAGCATATTCCTCTTATTCAAAGAAGTAACGTGAGTGGATACCTATCCTACTCGGACCTGTTTCCTAAAACCATTAATGATTTAATCCCGCACCTTCAAAAACATGGATATTTCCCAAATAGGCAAATCCCTTTGGAATACTGGAAAAAACGACCTAAACAGCTTCAAGATTACCGAAGCCCACAATTCACACCTACCGAAAAAACGGTTCTTTTTCATCTTTGCCATGGGTTTACCAGAACCGAGATTAGTGAATTAATGGATACTAGCACCTCTAATGTTCAAAATCACCTTACTCGAATCAAACAAAAAGCATTAGTTAACTCCACCATGGAATTGGCAATTATTGGAGTGGCAAATAGCTGGGTTAGGATTAAAAGAAGTCATTTTAAAAGGCATAACCCTTTTATCAAAAAACAAACGATGTGACATTTTGTCTTGTGATTCAAACGACACATAAAAATGAAGATTTTAGAACTGAAATTTCACTAAAAAAGATTAACTACTTAATTATTAGCGACATAATGAATTTAAAAAAATGGCGCATTGTGATTCAAACACTATAACACTTGCATGCTTTTATCTCTGAAATTTACCCTTGGCAATAATGCC